>CALEEU010000393.1 GCA_937875975.1 uncultured Opitutia bacterium
GCTCACGCAGGTCTCGCCCGCCGTGCTGAGTGGCACCTTCGCTGAGCTGATGAAAGCCCAGCCCGAGGCTGCCCTCAAGATTGTCGGTGGGCTTTCGCGTAAAATCCAGAACGAGTCGCAGGCCGCTGCTGCCCAGCGCATCGACAACTTGCGCGCCCAGACCGTCCTCGCTAACCTCATCGCCGAAAATCCAGACGCTGGCGATGGACCTTGGAAGCAGATTCTTACGCTCATGGCCGAATCTTGGATGGCCGAGGTGGAGCAGTCTTTCAGCCGCCAGTCGGGCGGGCCGCGCCGCGGTGGCAATAGCCGCAATAGCTCCAGTGAGATTGATCCCGAAGAGATGCTACTGCTCGCCCCCGCGGGCAAGTGGGTTGCGGCTTTACCGGCCGACCTCCGTGACCGCTTCGACGCCAGTCTCGCCCGCGCTATCATCGTGAGCGCTAATTTCGAGATGGCCGCCGACCGCATCGTCGAGCTCGCCCGGCGTCGTCCGGCCGCCGGGGTGGCCCTCGCCGAAGATTTCCTCCTCGCTTGGGGGCAGGCGCATAATCCGCAGCTCCCACAGGAACTCCGCACCCGTTATGGCCTGCCCGAGGACGCCCGTATCCCGATTACCCCGGTCATGATGGAGCGCAATATCGAGAGCCTGGCTCGCATGATGGAGGTCTTCCGCAAGGCCGGCGTCGCTCCGCGCGACGAGAGTAAGGTCGTGAACGCCTTCGACTTGGCCTATAGCAACGCCGAGGCCTACCGCGATTCGCATATCGAGCGCGTCTTCGGTCCGACCGCTAAGATGGATGAGCGGGTCTTCTTCCTGCTCGCCCAGAAGATGCACTCTAATTTGGGAGACCGCTGGCGTCGGGCGGACATCCAGCGCGGTAGCTTGACCCGTCGTAACGAGGCCCAGACGTATGTGATGGCCGAAGCCGGGTATACTTCGCTGCTCAAGATGATTGATGAATGGCAGGCGGGACGGCCTGACGCCTACAAGGCACTTCTACTCGGCGCGGTCGTCCTCAACGACTGGTCTGATTTCGAAAGCTTCCAGGACTTGGCTCCGCTCGAGCCGGCCAAACGCCTCGTCGCCGCTAAGGAGAGGACGCTGCAGTCGCAGGACTATTTCCAGCGCGCCGCCGCGGCCTACGGCCGTCAGGTCGTCCGCCTTCAGGCCAATGAGCTGAGCATCGACCCTTACCTCAGCTGGTTTAATGCCGTCCTCGGCATCGGTAGCACCGGTCAGGTTAACCTCGGCCGACCGATGAACCGCGCCGCCCTCGGCCATATCCGCGCGGCCATCCTCGCCCTGCCGGGCAAGCTGGCGCCGACTCACATGGGCCAGCTGGCGAAGACGCTTAACAACCGCCTCAACGACACCAATAACCCTTTGCACGAGGACCTGAAGTACCGCTACCTCGCCAGCACGCTCGTCGTCACCAAGGATGATCCATTCTCCCTCGGTCTGAAGAAGCGCTCCGATTATCTCGACGAGCTGTTGAGCGAGATTCGCGTCGAGACGCGTGTCGATGGCCCTAACACCGTCGGCGTCAGCCAGGAGTTTGGCATCATCTTGAGCGTCGTGCACACCGAAGCCATGGGCCGCGTGGCCCGCTTCGGTCAGTATCTCAGTAACGACGCCATTGCGATCGCCGCCGCCTCGAAGCGCCGTGGTCCGCAGGTGGCCAAGGGATCCGAGCGGCAGGGGCCGCGCGATGAATTCGAGAAGAAGCTCACCGAAGGCCTCTCACCGTTCTTCGATATTCGCTCGATCACTTTCGCCGCGCCCGATGTGAAGTCGCGTCCGACCGCCCGACCGGGCTGGGAGGAGACGACGCTCGCCTACATTCTCGTCCGGGCCAAGGACGCCAGCGTCGATAAGATCCCGCCCGTGCAGATGGAGCTTCGCTTCATCGACCTCAGCGGGCCGGTGACCATTCCCGCCACTTCCGCTGAGACGCTGCTCAAGGTCGCCTCTGGTAGGCCGACGCCGCGTCCTGCCGACAAGGTCGAGGTCACGCAGACCCTCGACACGCGCTCGTTCGCCATCAACGGTTCGCTGAGCCTGGAAGTTGCTGCAACCGCCTCTGGCCTGGTGCCTGAACTCGATGACCTGCTCGACTTAGCCCCCCTAGCCGCCGTTGCCAAGGTCCGCCAAGTCACCGCCATCGACCCGCTGATGGTGAAGGAACTCAACACGTGGGGAGAGAAGGTGGCCCCACGTACCGAGCGCCGCTGGTCGATTACTGTCGATGGTGATGCCATCCGGGCGGCGGACAAGGCGACCGACGTGCCGTTCCCGACGGTCAAGGGCGCGAACACGACTACCGTCTGGCGCACCTACCAGGATATCGATCCGGTCGTGCTCTCGAAGGCCTCTGTCCTGCTCGATCGCGTCAAGGTTGCCCAAGGCGCCGGCTACGTTCCCCCGGTCGCCGAGGACTATTCCACGTACCTCTACATCGGCCTCGCTGCCGTGACGGCATTCGTCGTCTGGCTGACCCTCCGTAAGCGTGACACTGGGCCGCGTTCTCCGCGCGCGCGTGATGTCTTCAAGTTGCCCGCAACGATCGATGGTTTTGCCGTCGTCGCCTTACTGCGCAAACTGGGCACCAGCCCGCTGGTAAAGTTCACCGCTGCCCAGAACGCCGAGCTTCAACAGGACATCGAGCGCGTGCAGACGGGCTGCTTCGGCGGCACGACCACGCTGTCGCCCGCCGACCTGAAGACTGTCGCGGAAAAATGGCTCCGCCAACTCCGCTGATAGAACCATCCCAATTCCAACCCTATCCCTACCCCTTAAAAAATGAGCAACCCTCCGAATCCCGCGGCCGTGCAGGCCGCCCACCAGTTCGTCGCCGACGTCCGTACGCGCGTCGGTAAGGTCGTCGTCGGCCAAGACGTCGTCGTCGAGCGCGTCATGATCGCGCTCCTCACCGGCGGCCACCTGCTCTTGCAGGGTATGCCCGGCCTGGCGAAGACGCTCCTCGTGAACACGGTCGCCAAGGCCATTGACCTGGATTTCCGTCGCATTCAGTTCACGGTCGACATGCTGCCGTCCGACATCGTCGGCTCCGAAGTCGTCGACCAGAAGACCGGCGACTTCCGCATCCACCGCGGCCCGGTCTTCACCAACCTCCTCCTCGCCGACGAAATTAACCGTGCCGCACCGAAGGTGCAGGGCGCGATGCTTGAAGCCATGCAGGAGCGCAAGGTGACCCTTGGTGGCCAGACCATGCGCCTGCCGACGCCGTTCCTCGTCATCGCGACGCAGAACCCCGTCGAGCAATCGGGCACCTTCGAACTACCCGAAGCGCAGCTCGACCGTTTCATGCTCCTCCATCGCCTCGGCTACCCTGATCGCGACGAGGAGCAGGATATTCTCCAGCGCCAGCTCGGCATGGGCCTGCGTAAGGAAGAGGGTGGGGCGGTCCCGAAGACGGCCTTCGACATGATCGACGCCTCGCCGGTTGGCACCAAGGCCGACCTCGTCGCCGCAATGGAAGCCGTCCAAGGCGTCCACGTGAGCGAGGTCTTCCTCCGCCATTCCGTCGAGCTCGTGCGTCGCACGCGCGAATCCAAGGACCTCGACTTCGGTTGCAGCCCGCGCGCCGGCCTCGCCCTCGTCAACGCCGCCCGCGCCCGCGCGGTTATCCGAGGTCGTGATTACGTCACCCCTGAAGATCTCTTCGACCTCGCCGAGGACGTCGTCCTACACCGTGTCCGCGTGAGCTACGAAGCCGCGGCGGCGGGGCAGACGAGCGCCAAGGTGCTGGCATCTATCCTCGCTGGATTAGGCTGAACCGATGCTTCGTCCGCGGACATTGCCTCACGATCCGGTCGACAGCCGGCAGTTCGAAGTCGCCGTCCGGCGCCTCGCGAACAGCCTGGACTTCGGCCAGCGTGATTCCGTGTTCCATGGCGCTGGCCTGGAGTATGTTCAGTCCCGTCCGTATGTCGCCGGCGACGCCGTCAAGTTCATCGACTGGAAGATCTCGGCGCGCCTCGGCAAACTGTACGTCAAGGAGTTCAAGGAGACCAAACAGATCCCGCTGTATCTCCTACTCGATACCTCGGCTTCCATGTGCGTGTCCTCGCAGCCGCTGAGCAAGTATGCCTGGGCGGTGCGCGTGGCCACTGGCATCGGCTTGGCGGCCCAATCGTCGGTCACGCCCGTCGGCCTTTTGGGTTGTGGTGCCCGCGAACTGCATATCCGGCCAACCCTGTCGCGCAATATCGTGATGGAGTGGGCCCATCAGCTGCGTCAGCACGATTTCTCGGAGAAGACCTCGCTATCAACGCGCGCCCGCGAGCTGGCCCCCTCACTGGCTAAACGCACCACGGTCATCGTCCTGAGCGATCTCCATGATTCTGACGCCATCGCGGCGCTGCAGGTACTCTCCCAGCGGAACGATTGTATCGTGCTGCATTTTGAAGACCCCGCCGAGCAGGGGCTGGGTGGCGCGGGTATCATCCGCGGCGTTGAAGCTGAATCCGGCCGCGGTTTCGTCGGCTTTGGTGGACGTCGCCAGGTCGACTCTTCTGGTTGGAAGGCTGAGCTCAGTCGCTTTGGCATCGATTACCTCCATCTGCGCACCGACGAGCCGATTCTCGGCAAGCTGACCTACTTCCTCAAGAACCGCGGCTTCGCTAGTCGTACTGCCCGCTGACCATGGCCGCGTCGAAGAAATCGCTCCGTGCTTGGCTCCTTTGGGGCCTGGCCGTGTGCGTGGTCATCGCCGCCGCCTGGTGGTTCCTGCAGGAAGAGGACAGTCTCAAGGTGCCGCTTGGCGTCGAGCAGGCCGCCATCATCACTTACAGCGGACCCGGACTCATCGTGAAGCCGTTCCGCTATGGCGTGGCCGTGAACGTGCGCATCGCGCAGGTGACCGAGCATAGCGGTGCCAAGGTCTATGACGTCCGCTACCTCGTCAATCGCGAGGGAGAGCACGACCTCATTGCATACCTCATGTCGGATAATGGCGCTGCCCTGAGCGGCTTGCCTTCGTTCAAGGTGAAGGGTGACCCCAAACTCTCGAAAGAGCTCGAAGCACGCGTCAAGGAGACCGAGGAAATCGGTATCGACGTGCGTGGGCATTATCAGGCGACGCTCGTGGCGCTTGCTGCCTTCTGGATTCTTTGGCTGTTCGCGCTCATCTTCTGGCGCCGTCCCAAGAAGCCAGCCCCCGTCCCCGTGAAGCCTCCGCTCACCTTGGCGGAACAGCTGCGACTCCTGCTGGGCGAACTCGAACAAGGGGGGCTCGCTGCTGAGCAGAAGGCCCGGCTCGAGATGCTCTTGCTCCATTGTTGGCGTGAAGGCCTCGTCCCCGCCGATGCCCCCATGGCCGATGTCTTGGCGGCTATCGCCCGCGGGGAGCGCACCGGCGAGGCCTTGGATCATCTCCAGCGCTGGCTCCATCGGCCCGGCTCAGGCGTCGCCGACGCCGAGATCGCAGAGATTATCCGCCAGCATCTGCCTGCCCCCGAGGCCGTCCGCCCATGACCTTCCTGCATCCCCAATGGCTGGCGCTACTGGCCCTCCCGGTCATTCTGGCCTTCTGGGAGTGGGTGCGCCCCGGTCAGCCCCTTGCGATGCCCTACGATGGCGGCAGGGGCCGGCGTGGCTGGGTCCTGCGTTGCCTCGTGCTCCTCGCCAACTGCCTGCCCGCCTGCCTCCTAGCCGTTGCGGTCCTTTTCCTCGCGCATCCGATCACCTTCCAGCCGCCGGAAGTCGAGCGTCAGCTGACTAACATCCAGGTCGTGCTCGATACCTCGGGCAGCATGCGGGGGGCGCATGGCGACCAGAGCAAGGGCAGGCACAGCCGTTTCGACTCTGCCATGGAGTCGCTCGAGAAGTTCCTGCGCCACCGCAAGGGCGATGCGTTCGGCCTGACGATCTTCTCGCGACACTTCATCCACTGGGTCCCCCTCACGCTGGATACGGAGACCATCATCTTGTCGCGTTCGTTCATCACGCCCAACGTGCTACCTGACGAGCTCTGGGGAGGTACCTTCATCGGTAACGCTCTTTACGGGGCCTCGGCCCACCTCGCCGAGCGACCCGTCGGCGACCGGATGATTATCCTGATCACCGACGGCGAGAGCCCAGATATTAAATCGCCGAAGGACGTGCCCATCATCGCCGACCTCAAGGAGAAGGGGGTCATCGTCTTCGCCGTGCTCATGACGGACATCCCGGTGGAACCTGCACTGATCGGCATCGCCCGCTCTTCTGGCGGCGAGGCCTTCAATGCCGTCACGCCGGAGGCCCTCAACTCTGTCTTCAAACGTATCGACGAGATGAAGAAGGTCGTCGTCCTGGAGAAGAAGCCGCGGGCCGCTGATTACTACGACCCGTTCTTTCTGCCCGCGCTCGGCCTGCTTGCCGCCGCCGTCTTCGCGCTCTTCGGCCTTCGCTTCACACCCTGGTAAAACAAGAAGGCCGCCCGGGTGGGCGGCCTTCGGACCGACTCTACCGACCGCCTAGAAGCGGAAGGAGTAGTTGGCCTTTATCTGGTGGGCGGACTTAACGTCGGCCCCCGTGTGGTAGTCGTAGCTCACGCCGGCGGAGCGGCCTTCGCCGAGACCGAGGTTGAAGCCAATGCCACCGCGCAGGAGGTCCTGACTGGCACCGAAGGTGCGGACCGCGAACGACGTGGGGGAGGCCGCATCCGCGAAGCTCGCGTTGAGGGTATCGCCATCGGTGGTGAGGGCGTGCTCATAGGCGACGTTCAGCGACACCGTGACGTTTTCGTCGAGCTTGATGCCGTAGCTCATACCGACTTCGGCGGTGACGTCCGACTGCTTGGCGGCAGCCACTTTGAGGTTGGCGCCCGTACCGACCTCGGTGAAGGCGTCGCTCTGGGCGATGTTGCGGCTGAGCGCGACATAGGGGACGATGGCGCCGAGCTTGGTGAAGCTCATGCGGGCCGACAGCGTGGTGGATTCGATATTCTGGTTGCTGAAGGTCTGGCCGGCACGTGATCCGCTGGCCTTCAGTTCGCCTTTGACGACACCGACATCCAGACGGCCGAGGGCCCATTCAGTACCGAAGCCGAGACCGTAGGATTCACCCGAAGCTTCCGAAGCGAAGCCCGATGCGGAGGACTTACCGTTATTGTTGGCGAACAGCACGGAGAAGACCGAGGCGGCGCCCACCTTGCGGCTGAGCAGAGCGTAGGTCGAGTTCACGTCGAACGCACCGTTGAGCGTGGTCGTCGAGGCCGTGGAGGTCGACTGCTGCTGGTCGTAGCCGAGCTGGGCGTTCCACGTGTCACCGAAGGCCTGGGCTCCGGCGAGGGAGCGGGCCAGCGAGTACGTGTTGCGGGAGGCCATCACGAGCGACGTGCCATACGGCTCAGGGGAGAGCGCGTCGAGGGCGGTGTCCACGTTGGCGGCGCCGAGGAAGGCGACCGTCGCGGCACCCATCTCGCCGGCGGCGATGAAGGCCTTTGTGCCGGTAGCGGCAGACAGAACGATGGTTCCGTTCTTGATGACCGCGGCGTCGGTGAGGCCGTTCGCGTAGAGCACGGTGGCGATCGCCTTACGATTGGTGTCGACCGTCAGATCGGCGAACGTCTGGGTTTCGGTCAGGCCGGAACCGTGGATACGACCGGTGGCGTTATTGAAGAACACCTGCGTGGTCTGCGTGCCGCGGTCGAGCGTCGTGAAGGCACCCGAGTAGGCGAGCGCGCTCACGGCGACGACGGACTGGGTGCGAGCCAAGTCGAACGTTCCGCCGGTCTTCGTGACCTTCAGGTTGCTGCCGGCCTGGAAGGTCGCGGTGCCTGAGACGACCACCTGGTCATGCAGCGTATTAGCGGTCAGGCCCCAGACTTCGATGTCGAGCGTGCCGGCTTCGAGGTAGTTGCCGTTGATCGTGGTCGTGCCAGGGGAGTTGCCCGGCGCGAGCGTGCCGAGGTTGGTCAGGTTGCCGTTGATCGTGACGGTGCCGCCGAAACTGTTGCCCTTGAGGATGCGAACCGACGAGGCGAGCGAGCCATTGACGACGAGCATTCCCTTAGCGACGTTCGTGTCGCCGGTGTAGGTGTTGATTCCCGTGAGGGTCAGGGTGCCCGTGCCGTTCTTCCAGAGGCCGCCCGTGCCGCCGATGGCGCCCGAGGCGGTGGTGCTACCGGTGATATCGAAGACTCCGCCCGTGCCGGTAAGGGTCACTGCGTCGGTGATGGTTCCGCCGCTGGCGACGATGCTACCGCCGTTTTCCAGGGTTACGGTTCCAACTCCGGTGGCGACGTTGCTGCCGAGTCGCTTGTTGAGGGCGATGAACTGGCCGCCTTCGACGAGGGTGGCCGCGTTGGCGCCGGTGGCGGCGGCGTGGTTCTGGGTGGCCACGAGGAACCACTGGCTACCGACGATGCCGTCATTGACGATGGAGGTGATGTCGATGATGCCGGAGTGTTCTTCGTCGAGCGTCTGGAACTGGGTGGCACCCGTGGTGAAGCGGGTACGATCGGATTCGAAGATTTGGACGGCGCTGGCCTCGCGGGCGGACTGGGTGCCGAGGGTGGGGTTGACGATCCAGTGCTTGGCGACGTAGGCGTTGTTACCCGGGTCTTCCTGGATGTAGAGCATGCCGTCGTCGCCGATGGTCAGGTTGTCGAAGCTGCGGGCCTTGGCGCCGTCGAGACCGGTGATGTTGTTCGAGTCGACCACGACGGAGATGTTACCGCCCGTGGTCAGAATGCCGTTCGTGGCGTCGCTGTTGAAGTCGAGCTGGTAGATCTTCGCGGTGACGGCGACGCTGTTGAGCGTCGCGCCGGTGGTGGCGAAGACGAGGGAGTCATGGTCGAGCCAGTGGGCGTCTTCGGGGCGGGCGAACTTGGTTACTCCGAGGAGGGTGGATTCGGTCTGGAGTTGAGCGCCAGTCTTACCGGCGATGGTCCCGTTGGTGAAGATCTGGGCGAGCTGGAAGGCACCGTTGATACCGGTGGCGTTCTCGGTCGCGACGGCGCCGGTGTAGCCGGTGGCTGACGTCACTTTGATACCATACTTGGTGCCATTGGTCAGGCCGGCCTTCTGGATGGCGTTGCCGGTGTTGGTCTTGGTGCCGATGTAGACGTAGACTTCTCCGGGGGTGGAGTCATCCGTGCCGACGACGACGGTCTGGAGAAGGTTGGCAGCGCCAGGGCTGGCGCCGTAGTTGCTACGGGCAACCGCGTTTTCCCAGGAGTACTTGCCAAGGTGCGGCAGTTCGTAGGCCTTGCCGGCATCAACTCCGTCGACGATCCAAGCGAAGGCCTTGCCTTCGGCACCGGTCTCTTCGCCGTTCATGAAGATGCGTCCGTTATAGCCGTTGCCAGAGCTGGAGTCATAGAAGGCCTCGATTTTGGGGAGGTCAGCCGAGCAAAGGCGGGCGACGGCGTAGGGCGTGCTAGAGGAGAAAGTGCCGGAGACAAAAGAGCCCTGAGCCCAGGTGGTGCCGTTCCACATCAGCATGTTCGCGGCGGAGGTCACGAGGTCGCCGCCGGAGATGACCTGCCAGGTCGAGGTGTCGATGACCCACTTAGAGACGAAGGCGCCGATGGCGCCATGACCGCGGACGGTCCCGACGGTGTTGCCGAGCTCCTGGTTGGCGACGACGGTCATCTGGTTGACGCCGCTGGAGAAGGCACCGAGGCCGTCGGGGATGCCGACCATCTTGTAGCCGCCGATCGCGTCGCCCACAGTGAGGAGGGAAGTCGCCGACCAGCCCGGTGCGGTGGGCGTAAGGTAAGAGGACTGGGAGCTGGACGGGCCCTGAATCACGCTCTGTGCGGAGAGCGAGACGGTGGTGGCCGCGGCGACGAGGAACAAGCGTGCGATGTTTTTCATGGGTAGGGACGAGCACCATACCTTCACGCCCCGACGGAACGGCGTCAGATTTGTGTCAGCAGCGTCATACACCGAAAGGTCACTTCTGCCGCAAACGACACAAGCGGCGTGCGACCGTGACAAGCGCAGTCATTCGGTAATCAAGCCGACATTAATACGACACGCCTGACACCTTCGTCACCGAACCGTCGCCTTTGTCACTTCATCATCGCCAATCCGCGGAACGCGAAGGCCATTCCGAGGGCGATGAGAAGATAAGAAGAGACGTAAGGGGCGCGATGCGCGACGCGACTGAACCAGCCGGACTTCTCCGCGAGCTTCTGGAAGCCCCACGAGGCGAGCACGCCGACGGAGATCATCGTGAGCGCGAGGCCGAAGCTGAAGGCGGCCACGATGCTGAAGCCGAGGGAGAATTCCTTGAGCTGCAGGCAGACGATCAGGATCGAGACCGCGGCGGGGCAGGGCATGAGTCCGCCGGTCAGGCCGAAGATCACGATCTGTCCGGTCGTGACTTGGCGATTGGCAAACCGCTTCTGGATTTCCGCCGCGTGGGCGCGCGCGTGCGCATCCTCGTCTTCGTGGCCGTGATGAGGGTCGTGAGAGTGGTCGCCCTCGCCGTGATGGTGGTGATGCCCGTGTTCTTCGCGCAGGCGCATGATCGTCCAGACGGCCATGCCGATGACGATGAGTCCGCTGATGAGCAGGAAGTAGGGTTCGGTCTGCTCGACGTTCCAGTGCGAGCCGTATTGGAGCGCAAGGCCGGCGAGGAGCCAGATGATGAGCGTGTGGGAGAGCGCGGCGCAGAAGCCGAGCAGGGCGGCCTGCCAGGCCGTACCGCGGACGGCGATGATGAAGGCTGCCATCATGGTCTTCGAATGGCCGGGCTCGAGCCCGTGCAGCGCCCCGAGGAGGATGGCTACCGGGATGTAGAGCCAAGCGTGAGCGGTACCCTGTTGCAGCAGCTGCGAGAAGTCCATGCCGGCACCCTAGCGACAAGCCTCGGCCTGTCCACCTCGGGGATGGGCCAGCGGTGGCGGGGCCTTTGCTTTCATAGGCTCCGCATGAAGACCTTCACCCCGTCACCAAAGCCGGTGGCGCGGAGATGCCGTAACTCGATGAACGTGCGAGTTGAGGTTCTGAGGTCCCTTAGGAATGGGTGGGTAAGGGGTTGCGGGGGCAGTGGGTATCATTTATTAGACAAGGATGAATCCTGCCCCTGGTTCGTGTCTCCGCCGTTTCTGGCCTTTGCTCATGGCCGCCGCGCTCGGCGCCCAGACCGCGCAGGTCCTCGAGACGAAGACGATCACGCCGCCCGAAGAGCCCTATGCCGGCTGGTCGACGCTCGCGCGCCGCGCCAACGGTGAACTCTGGGTCACCTGGTCCGGCGGCCGCGACGGCCATATCTGTCCGCTCGGGCAGGTGAAGGCGATGACCTCCAAGGATGACGGTGCGACCTGGACCTATCCGCGCGTGCTCCTCGACGGACCGATCGACGACCGTGACAGCGGCGTGATGGAAACCGCCAAGGGGACCTTGCTCGTCACGACCTTCACGTCGCTGGCCTACGAGGAACGCGGCCTGCTCGCCAAGCAGACGCCGGAACGCCAAGCCCGCTGGAAAGCCGCGCAGGACCGACTGACGGCCGTCGAGCGCAAAGCCCAGCTGGGCGAATGGGTGCTGCGCTCGACTGATGGCGGCACGACTTGGTCGCCGCCCATCCCGACGATCGTCAACAGCCCGCATGGCCCGACGCAGCTCAAGGACGGCCGCCTGCTCTACGTCGGTAAGGAGCTATGGAAGTCCGAGGGTCGGATCGGCGTGGCCGAATCGAAGGACGACGGCCTTACCTGGACCTGGCTGAGCGAGATTCCGACGCGTGCTGGAGACGAAGTGAAGAAGGGCTACCACGAACTCTTCGCGATCGAGACCGACGACGGACGCATCGTCGCCCAGATCCGCAACCATAACAAACCCGACGTCGGCACCACGCTGCAGACCGAGTCGGCCGACGGCGGCAAGACCTGGACCGTGCCGAAGGCGATCGATGTCTGGGGCCTGCCTTCGCAGCTGTTGAAGCTCAAGGACGGCCGCTTGGTCATGACTTACGGCTACCGTCGCAAGCCCTTTGGCAATCAGGCGCGCATCAGTGCGGACCAAGGCCGGACCTGGAGTGGGCCGCTGACCATTTCCGCCGACGGCGAAGGCTACGACCTCGGCTATCCGGCGACCGTCGAGCTCTCGGACGGCTCGCTACTCACCGTCTGGTATGAATTCCAGAAGGCCGCCGGCAAAGCCGTGCTCCGCCAGGCGAAGTGGAAGATCGGTCAATGAGCGAGGGCCGGTTGACCCGTTGACCGGAGGGCCGGAGGGATGCTCATCATGACTGGCTTGGATGGGCCTTCTTCTGGCCAACGGGCCAACTGTTCAACCGATCAACTGTCTCAAAGCCCGAAGCCTTGGGACTTGCGGACGTCGCCGACGTACCAGTTCTCGAGCTTCTCGCGAGCCCAAGGGGTCTTGCGCAGGAAGGTGAGCGACGACTTGATCGTCGGGTCGAACATGAAGCAGCGGATCGGGATGCGGTGGGCGAGTTCCTGCCAGCCGTATTTCGCGACCATCGACTCGAGGAGCTTCTGCAGGGTGACGCCGTGCAGGGGGTCGCGGTGAGGGGGACGTTCGTCGGGCATGGCGTTCAGGCAGCGCAGCGCTTGAGGAAGACCAGCTGGGCGATCGCCACGATCTTCGGCGGCAGGAGGCGCGGGCGGATGATCGCCGGGTCGGTCGTGTGGCTCGTCACTTCGAAGAGGCCATTATAGAACCATTTGCCGCCTTCGGTGCGACGGACATAGACGGGCAGGGGCCCGCGGGTCTCAGCAAGGCGGATGCCCCACTTGGCTTGGTCGCCCTTGCGACCGACCCAGACTTCGCACGGTTCGCTGTCGGCGCGCGGATTCCAGCCGAGGCCTAGGCAGACGCCGATGACCTCGGTGCCCTTATGGATGACGAAGTTCGGGGGCTTCGGGTCGCCACCGAGGAACGCGCGGACTTCATCGAACTCGTAACCTTCGCCGACGACGTGCGGGGCAGGGGTGGGAGAAGGCGAAGCGTCGGACATGGCTGAAGGCAATAGGCTGACCGTCCTTGCGGGGGAAGGCTAAATCCCAGTCCAACAAAAAGGCACGCTTGCGCGTGCCTTTCGTCGGGGGCCTGCGAGGGCTCAGGCCTTCGGCTCGTCTTCCACGAGGCGGATGCGCAGGTCGCGCAGCTGCTTCGGGGCGACGGGGCTCGGGCAGTCGGCCATCAGGTCGCGACCGTTCTGGTTCTTCGGGAAGGCGAGGATGTCGCGGATCGAGGAGCGGCCGGCGAGCATGGCGACCACGCGGTCGAAACCGAGGGCGATGCCGCCGTGGGGCGGGGCGCCGTAGGAGAAGGCCTTGAGCATGTAGCCGAAGCGGCTTTCCACGAGGTCCTGGGGGATCTTGAGGATGTCTTCGAAGACGCGCTTCTGGACGGCCGGGTTATGGATACGGATCGAGCCGCCGCCGAGTTCGACGCCGTTGAGGACGATGTCGTAGTGCTGGCCGCGCACTTTGGCGGGATCGGTGGCGAGCAGAGGCTCGTCCTCGACGACCGGAGCGGTGAACGGGTGGTGGGCGGAAAGGTAGCGCTTCTCCTCTTCGTCCCAGAGCATCAGCGGGAATTCGATGACCCAGAGGAAGTTGTACTGGTTGGCCGGGAGGGTCAGGCGACCGCGGGCCTTGAGGAGGAAGGAGGACTCGAGGCGGATACGGCCGAGGATGGTCGAAGCCTGCGACCAAGGGGCGGCGGCGAAGAAGACGATGTCGCCGTCCTCGATGTTGAGCTGCTGCTTCAGCGCGGCTTTTTCTTCGTCGGAGAAGAACTTCACGATCGGGGACTTCCATTCGCCCGCTTCGCACTTGATGAACGCGAGGCCCTTGGCGCCCTGGCTCTTGGCGATGGTTTCGAAATTAGTCAGCTCGCCTTGGGTGATGTCGGCGAGACCCTTGGCGTTGATCGCGCGGACGACGGAGCCCGGGGTGTTGGCGGCGCCGTTGAAGACCTTGAAGGAGGAGTTCTTGAATAGGCCCGTGAGGTCCTGGATTTCCATGCCGAAGCGCGTGTCCGGCTTATCGATACCGAAGCGGTCCATCGCTTCCTGGTAGGCCATGCGCGGGAAGGGCGTCGGGATGTCGATGCCGAGGGTCTCCTTCCAGGTGCGCTTGAGGATGCCTTCGATCAGCTTGTACATGTCCTCGCGGTCGATGAAGGACATCTCCAAGTCGACCTGCGTGAACTCCGGCTGGCGGTCGGCGCGGAGGTCTTCGTCGCGGTAGCAGCGGGCCATCTGGTAGTAGCGTTCGACGCCGGCTACCATGAGCATCTGCTTGTACTGCTGCGGGGACTGCGTGAGCGCGTAGAATTCGCCGGGGTTGGTGCGGCTCGGCACGAGGAACTCGCGGGCGCCTTCCGGGGTGCTCTTGAAGAGGGTCGGGGTCTCGATCTCGAGGAAGTCCTGTCCGTCAAGTTCGGCGCGGATGGCGCGGGCGGCCTTGGCGCGGAGCTTGAGGAGGCCGATGTTGCGGGGGCGACGGAGGTCGAGGAAGCGGTATTCGAGGCGGAGGTCTTCGTTCACCTTGTCGGCCTTATCGTCGTCCATCGGGAACGGCAGGTCGGCACAGATATTGTGGACGGTCAGGGTCTCGGCGGAGATCTCGATGCTGCCGGTGGCGAGTTTGGCGTTGACCGTGTCGGCCGAACGGGCGCGGACCTTGCCGGTGATCTCGATGACGGATTCCGTCTTCAGGCGCTGGGCGATTTCCTGGATGCCGTCGGAGCCCGGATTGAAGACCACCTGGGTCATCCCTTCGCGGTCGCGGAGGTCGACGAAGGTCACGCCGCCGAGGTCGCGCTTGGTGTCGACCCAACCCACGAGGGTCACGGTCTGGCCGGCGTCGGCGGGGCGGAGGGCGTTGCAGGTATGGGTGCGTTTCATGGGGTCGTGGACGGACGGAATCGAAGGGTATGGTTAACGGACGGGGAAAACCCTAGTCAAAGCCCAATTGGCAGGGCTAGGGATAGGGCTAGGCTTTGCAGGGGTATAGGTAGGGGGAGGGGCTAGATTCCAGGCGCAGAGGCAGTGGGTGTCAGCGGTTGGCGGTTAGCGGTCGGGCAAGAGAAACTCGAACGATCCGTCTCTGCGTCGGATAGGGCCAATCAACCTTGGTCGGCCATTCGCTGAGATATAGGCGGATCACGAGGTCAGGTTGGCTGCGCACGCCCAACCGCAAACCGCTAACCGCCAACCGCCAATCGTTTCGGGTGGGCAGGCCGCCGTCTCGGGGCTTAAGTCACCGCATGCGCACCCCCGCACTCCTGACCGCCTGCCTG
>CALEEU010000394.1 GCA_937875975.1 uncultured Opitutia bacterium
GGCGAGGAGGGTAGTGAGGAGACGCATAGATCGAGTAAGGGAGGACAGGAGGGCCTGAGGGCAGGAGGGTTTATAGGGGTTCGAGGGTGCAGCGCTTGACTTCAAAGGCGCCGCCTTCGACTTGGAGGCCGATGAAGCCTTCGGACAGATTCGTGCCGGTGGCCTTGTTCACTTCCTTACCGTTGACGAGGATCGTGACCGTATTGCCGTCGCAGACCGTGGTGAAGGTATTCCATTCGCCGGCCGGCTTTTCGGCATCGGCCTGCTTGCCTAGACGGTAGCCGCGGATCTTGCCGCTCTTCTTGTCCTTGAGTTCGGTGCCGCCCGTGAGCGTGGCGCCATTCCAGAAATAGAAGTCGCCTTGGTTCTTGTGCATGCCCTGGCATTCAATGCTCTTCGGCCAGACTGCGTCGGGGGGCGTCATATGGACGACCACGCCGGTGTTGCCGGTCTTGGTGAAGCGCCACTCGACCGTGAAGCGATACTGCTTGTAGCTCTTCTCGGTGCGCAGGAAGCCGCTGGGCTTACCTGTGCAGGCGAGGATGCCATCCTTGATCGACCAGGAATCCTTCCCGGCTTCGGGGTAGATGGCCCAGCCGACGGTATCCTTGCCGTTAAAGAGTTCGGTCTTCGCGGTCGGCGTGATCGCGTCGGCGGCGAAGGCGTTGACGAAGGCGGATGCCAGTAGGGCGGCCGTCAGGGTGAGGCGGTGGAGGGGCATGGGATGACCTTATGAATCCCCCCTGGCCATTGAAGTCTAAACGCCGGATTTTAACGGCGTTATAGTGTCGTTTACCGCTAGGCCATGATGCCCTTGACCACCTTGCCCGCGACGCCGGTGAGGCGGACGTCGAGGCCTTGGTATTTCACGTTCAGGCGATGGTGATCGATGCCCATCAGGGCGAGCATGGTCGCGTGCAGGTCATGGACATCGACGACGTTCTCGACGGCGTTGTAACCGAGCTCGTCGGTGGCGCCATAGGTCGTGCCGGCCTTGACGCCGCCGCCGGCGAGGAAGACCGAGT
This sequence comes from uncultured Opitutia bacterium, assembly GCA_937875975.1. Taxonomy (GTDB): domain Bacteria; phylum Verrucomicrobiota; class Verrucomicrobiia; order Opitutales; family UBA953; genus UBA953. The sequence goes on from CALEEU010000394.1 coordinate 1,026, forward strand.
AGCCGGCGATGTGGTGGTCGCGGCCCGTGCCTTGGCCCATCGGGGTGCGGCCGAATTCTCCCCCCCAAAGGATCAGCGTATCGTCGAGCATGCCGCGTTCCTTCAGGTCGCGGATGAGGGCGCCCGTGGCCTTGTCGACGTCTTCGGCCCCCATCTTCATCCCGTTGTCGAGGTTGCCGTGGAGATCCCAGGCGCGGTGGTAGAGCTGGATCATGCGCACGCCACGTTCCGCGAGGCGTCGGGCCATGAGGCAATTCGAGGCGAAGGAGCCGTCGCCGACTTCCTTGATGCCGTAGTTTTCGAGGGTCTTCGCCGACTCGGCCTTGAAGTCGAGGAGCTCGGGCACGCTCGACTGCATCTTAAAGGCCATCTCATATTGGGCGACGCGCGTGGCGATCTCGGGATCGACGGTCTCTTCGGCGAGCTGGCCGTTGAGGCGGCGGATTTCGTCGATGACCTGACGCTGGGTGCTCTGGCAGACGCCTTCGGGATTGCCGATGTAGTGGACCGCTTCGCCCTTGGACTGGAATTGAATACCCTGGTATTTGCTGGGCAGTACGCCGCTGGACCATTGGCGCGAGGAGATTGGCTGCTGGCCGATGCGACCGGTGGAGGTCAGTACGATGTAGCCCGGTAGATTCTCGGTTTCGGAGCCAAGGCCGTAGAGTAGCCACGAGCCCATGCTCGGGCGCCCCTTGATGATCGAGCCCGTATTGAAGAAAGCGTGGGCCGTGTCGTGATTGATCTGCTCCGTCTTCAGCGAGCGCACGACGCAGAGGTCGTCGGCGACGGAGCCGATGTGCGGGAAGATGTCGGTGAGTTCCATGCCCGACTTGCCCCACTTCTTGAATTCGAAGGAGCCGCCACGGGCCTTGAGCACCGCGTTCTGGAGCTGGGCGATCTGCTTGCCTTTGGTGAACGATTCCGGGAACGGCTGATCGTGGAGTTTCTTGAGGACTGGTTTGTTGTCGAAGAGCTCCAGGTGGGGCGGTCCTCCGGCCATGCAGAGGAAGATGACTCGCTTGGCCTTCACCGGCAGGTGCGCCACCTTGAGCGCGCCCTTGGAGAAAGGGGCGGCGTGCAGGTCGCCGAAACCCGACTTCGCGGCGAGCATGGCGAAGGCCGCGCTACCGAGGCCGTAGGCGCTCTTGGTGAGGAAGCTCCGTCGGTTGATCGACAGAGCATGGGCGACTGGGTCGTAAGGGCGCATGGTCTTAGTAGCGGGTGATCGCTTCGTGGGAATTGAGGAGGACGCGGCAGGCCTGCGTCCAGGCGGCGAGTTCGGCCGGATCGCTGGCAATCGATTGGCTGAAGCCGACCTTGATCAGCTTAGCGGCTTCGGCCGGGTTGGTCTTATAATAAGACGTCTGTTCGGCGATCAGCTTCTCCAATGATGGGCGCTCGGCGGGCTTGATGTCGCGACCCATCGCGAGGCGGAAGCCGTGGCCGAGGCGATCGCTAGAAGGTAAGGCCAGCAGGCGTGCGGCCATGGCGCGGGCGGCTTCGACGAAGGTCGGATCGTTGAGGAGGGTCAGGGCCTGCTGTGGGGTGTTGCTGTAATTACGAAGCGCGGTGCATTCGTCGCGGGAGGGGGCGTCGAAGTTGATCAGCATCGGATGCAGGAACATGCGCTGCCAATGCATGTAGAGTCCACGGCGCCATTGGTCGGAGTCCTTGCTCGCGACATAGGTGCGGTTGGGGAACTGCATCGGCTCATAATAGCCTTCGGGCTGGTAAGGCATCACGCTGGGCCCGCCGACATCGGCGACATTGAGGAGTCCGGCGATGAAGAGGGCGTTGTCGCGGACGAATTCGGCGTCGAGGCGACGGGGATTCTGCGAGGCGAGCAAGCGGTTATTCGGATCAAGCTCCTTGAGGTCGGGGCGGAGGCTACTGCTCTGACGGTAGGTGCGGCTCGTGACCATCAGCCGGACCATCTTCTTCATGTCCCAGCCCTTGTCGCGGAACTCGACGGACAGCCACTCGAGGAGCTCCGGATGCGAGGGCAGTTCGCCTTGCGAGCCAAGGTCATCGAGACCAGCGCTGAGGCCGGTGCCATGGAAGATCTGCCAAAGCCGGTTCATGACCGTGCGGCCGGTAATCGGATTATCCTTCGAGGTGATCCAGTTGGCGAGATCGAGGCGGGTGAGGCGCTTTTCTTCGGTGCTCGTGCGTAGTCCGGGGAGGAACGAAGGCGTCGTGGGGAGGACGATCGGACCAGTCTCATCGAGGAAGTTGCCGCGAGGCAAGATGCGGACCGTGAGCGGCTTGGCGGCCTGGGTGACCATCGACCAGGCGTAGCCGTCGCGCTGGCGGCGGATATTGCCGACGATCGCGCGGGACTTCGCGAGCGTGGCGCGGTCGGTGCCGCGGGAGTTCAGGTAGAGGGCCATGCTGACCGGCGTAAGGCCGGATCCCTTGAGGATGGCGAGGCTCTCCGGGGAAGTCGCCTTCAAGGGGTCGTCATGGGCGACCGGTGAGACGGACACCTTGAGCGTCAGCGCGGCGTTGCTTTCGAAGTGGACCACGAACTTCTCATCAGCCTTCACTGTGACCGGCGTGTCGAGCAGCCAGACCGCATGGACGTCAGCGTCCGGCATCTTCAGCGACCAGCCTGCGTTGATGTCGGTCGCTTCGACGGAGCTCTTGTAGCGTGGTTCACGATGCGTGGCGTCGGCTAGGTGGAAGGCGACCGGACGTTCCTTGCCCTTGGCGTCGAGGATGCCGAAGCGGGCGGTGATGTTGGCGGCGGAGCC
>CALEEU010000395.1 GCA_937875975.1 uncultured Opitutia bacterium
ATTGGCGGTTAGCGGTTGGGAACACAGAAAGACAGCGGATGCGATGTCATCGCATCCCTACCTATGGGATATGACCAGTGATGTGGAAAAATCGGGATTCGGGAGGTCGCCGGAAATGCCGAATCTTACAACGTTGCAACCTTCCACTTGAAGAGGGGTTACTTGGTCAGATTCCTATGAAACTGTCCCGTCTCCTTGCCCTTGGGTTACTCTTAGCCGCCTCGCTCCATGCGGCCGACGCCAAGAAGCTCAACGTACTCTTCATCGCGGTCGATGACCTGCGTCCCGAGGTCAACGCGTCAGGAAGCAATCTGGCCAAGACCCCGAACCTCGATCGCATCGCTGCCCGTGGCACCACCTTCGACCGCGCCTATTGCCAGCAGGCCGTGTGCAGCCCTTCGCGCACCTCGCTCATGACCGGCCGTCGTCCGGACGCCACCCGCGTGTGGGACCTTGAGACGCATTTCCGCAAGGCCCTCCCTGACGCCGTCACGGTCGCGAACCATTTCAAGAATCACGGCTACCATAGCCAGGCCATGGGCAAGATCTTCCATGGCGGCTTCGACGACGCCCCGAGCTGGTCCGTGCCGTGGGAAACCCCCAAGGCGCCGGCCTACGCTTCCGCGGCCGCGCTCAAGATGGTCGCCGATCCGGCGAACATCGACAAGAAGGGTCGCGCCCGCGGACCCGCCGTCGAGTCGGCTGACGTCCCCGACGACACCTATACCGACGGGAAGACCGCACGCCTCGCCGCGAAGACGCTCGGTGCGCTCAAGCAGAAAGGTCAGCCCTTCTTCCTCGCCGTCGGCATGGCCAAGCCGCACCTACCCTTCGTCGCGCCCAAGAAATACTGGGATCTTTATGATCCGGCCAAGATCTACGTGCCCGCCTTCCAGAAGCTGCCCGCCGGCACCCCGGAGTTCGTCGGCCATAACAACAGCGAGCTCAAGAGCTACGCCGACATCGCGAACGACGGGGCGATCGATGACGCCACGGCTCGTCGCCTACGCCACGGCTACTACGCCGCCATCAGCTACATGGACGCCCAGGTCGGACTCATCCTCGACGCGCTCGAGAAGGAAGGCCTCGCCGATAGCACCGTCATCGTCCTGTGGGGCGACCACGGCTGGCAGCTCGGCGAACACGGCCTCTGGCATAAGCATACCAACTTCGAATTGTCCGCCCGCGCGCCGCTCCTGATCAGCATGCCCGGACAGAAGGCCGCCGGCCGTAAGAGCGCATCGCTCGCCGAGTTCATCGACATCTACCCCACCCTCACGGAACTCTGCGGCCTGCCCAAGCAGAAGGACGTCGAAGGCGTCAGCCTCCGTCCGATCCTCGATGACCCCGAGGCCAAGGTCCGTCCAGTCGCGATCAGCCAGTACCCGCGCAGCGACGCCGGCAAGAGCCTCATGGGCTACAGCATCCGCGACGAACGCTGGCGCCTGACCCTCTGGCGCGACCGTTCTGCCAACACCATCCACGCCACCGAGCTCTACGACGAAGTCAACGACCCGCATGAGACCGTCAATGTGGCGACCAAGGCGGAGCATGCCGAAGTCATCGCCCGCCTGAGCAAGCACCTGCCCCCGCCCATCGCGCCCGCGACCGCGCAAAACACCGCCGCCCCGGCTGGCAAAAAGGGCAAGAAAGGCAAAGCCCCCGAAGCACCGTCCCCCAAGGCCGGGGCGACCAAGGACCGTGGCGCCATGTTCGATGGCCGCGACCTGAACAAGGACGGCAAGCTGAACAAAGAAGAGTTCATGATCCGCCAGAGCGACCCTGAGCAAGCCGCCAAGAACTTCGTCAAGTTCGACAAGGACCTGAGCGGCGACGTGAACCGCGAGGAATATGTCAACTCCGGCAAGTAAGCCGGCGAAGCGGCAGGGTTGACCCATACACTAGTTGATCAGTTGACCAGTTGGCCAGTTGGCCAGACCACCACTAGCTGGCAGGTTGACAAGTTGACACGTGGACAAGCGCTTGCGCGAGGGGACATGCTGGCAAGGTGACATGGGGGCACGGG
>CALEEU010000396.1 GCA_937875975.1 uncultured Opitutia bacterium
CCGGGGCCGCCCTGGCCGCCGAGATTGGCGTGCGGATCCATCCGCTGCTTGCTGAACGAGGGGTCGGGCGTGCCCTTGAACTTTCGCGGAATGAACGGATATTCCTCGGTCATCACGTAGTAGTAGGTGCCTTTCGGGAATTCCGGAGTGACGCCGCTGCGGCCGCCAAACTCGTCGAGGTCGCCGTGCCCCGCCACATATTCGAAGTCTAAGCCGAAGGAGCCGTCAGGCTTGCCCGTCGGGGTGGTCTTGCCGTCGCCACCGCGGTCGGCGGTCTTGAGGCGGTAGCTGCTCTGCATTTTCTTCAGTTCGCTCTTGGGGTCCTCGGATTTGGCGAAGGCATAGATCGCGTAGACCGGGAAGCCGTCCGCCGCCCAGCCGACCTGGGTCATCTTCTTGTCGCCGCCGGAGAGGCGCTCGAAGAGGAGGGTGGGGATGCCGTGATAGTGGTAGGCGCCGTTGGGTTGCACGTGGCCGTGATTCTGGTCGAGGCCGAGCCCGACCTTGATCTTGGGCGTGGTGCCCATCTCGGTGTTGCTCATCAGCGCCTCATAGTGCCACGGGTTGCTGCGCTCGCCGTCGTTGTAGACTTCGGCGGTGCCCGGATCGAAGATCACGCCGTTCAGGGCGACGCCCCAGGCCGACATCATCCGGCCCGTCGCGCCGGCTGCGAGCGGCTGAGGGTTGGCCGGGATTTCGAGGCGGTACTTCTGCTCTGAGATGGCGTTGGGGTTGCCGCGGTTGGGGAAGGTCGCGACCTTATGGTCCGGGATACCGTTGGACTCGATGACGCGCTTGTCGCCCTTCACGGTGAAGGTGACCTTGTTCTGGCCGGGCGGCTTGGCGTCGGCTTCCTTGAGGGGAGGGCCCTTGGGGGCGTCCGCCGCAGCTAGGCTGACGACGGTCAAGAGGATGAGGAGGGATGGGTTCATCGGGGTGGGGGATAGCATACCATGTATGGGCTTAAGTGAAGATTAAGGGCGGCCGGAGGTTGGCTTTTCCCGTAAAATGGTTCTTGTTGGCCCCATGGCCTCCACCACCGAACTCCTCTCCCGTTCCGTCGCGGGCTTGAACGCCCTCGCCACGGTCCTTCTCCTGATTGGCTTCGTGAAGATCAAGGCCGGGGATAAGATCGGCCACGGCAAGGCGATGGGCGCCGCGGTCCTGACCTCCGCTGTCTTCCTGGCGGTATACGTGGCTTCGAAGGTCCACCTGTGGGTGGCCTTGGGTCGTACCAATATTACTTATGCCCCCGACCCGACCTCGGCTTGGGCCGGTCTCAAGTCCCTTTACCTGCTGATCCTGATCCCCCACGTCATCCTCGCGATTGTGGTCACCCCCTTCATCGTCCGCGCCGTCTGGCTGGCCAAGCAGGGTCGCTTCGAGGAACACAAGAAACTCACCCGCTGGGTCTTCCCGGTCTGGCTCTACGTCTCCATCACGGGCGTCATCGTCTGGGCCTTCATGGAATTCAGCGGCTCCCTCGCCTTGGCGGCGCAGCAGGCGAAATAAGCCAGCGATTTTCCCCTCGCTCCGTATTGGTTTTCCGCTTTCACTCCTGAGGTCGTCATGGAAAGCGAGCCCAAGTCCCGAAATCCTCAGACGGAGAAGCTGTTTCTTTGGGCCGCGTTCATCCTTTTCTGCACGGTGCTCGCGTTCACGTTTTCGACCTATGGCGATGAGACCGCCCGGCTTGCTGGCCTGCGTGCCAACGAGCATCAGAAGGAGGAGGCTTACGCCTCCCTTGAACGTGCGCGCGCCCAGACCTATCGCTACGTCGAACGCTTTGTCCGCGACCCTGAATTCGTCCGTGACCAGGCCCGCGAACGCATGGGCGTCGCCGAGCCCGGTGAAGTCGTGATCCGCGTCGACGGCGCGCGTAACATGGCCACGCCGCCGAAGCCGGCGCCGGTTGCTCCTGCTCAGGCCAGCCGCTGAGCGTCCTTGCTTGCCTGCCCGCCTTCCCGGGGGCATTCCTTGGTCATGTCCGCACGGAAGAAAGCCCAGGCCACCTGGGGCGGCCGGTTCAGCGCCGGTCCAGCCGAATTGATGCTGCGTTTCGGCGAGTCGGTCTCGTTCGACCATCGTCTCTGGGCCCAGGATATCCGCGGCTCGAAGGCCCATGCCACGATGCTCGCCCAGGCGGGTATCCTGACCAAGCAGGAGCGTGACGCCATCCTGCGCGGCCTCGATGCCATCGCCCAGGAGATCGCGGCCGGCAAATTCAAGTGGAGCCGCGACCTCGAGGACGTGCACATGAACATCGAGAGCGCGCTCACGCAGCGTGTCCCGGCGGCCGCCAAGCTGCACACGGCCCGCTCGCGCAATGACCAGGTCGCCACCGACGTCCGTCTCTGGATCAAGGACCAGTGCGATGCCGCCGACGAAGCCCTCGTCTCCTTGCTCAAGACTTTGGTGAAACTCGCCGAGGCCAACGCCGACGTGATCCTGCCGGGCTACACGCACCTGCAGCGCGCCCAGCCGGTCTCGGCCGCCCACCACTTGCTCGCCTACGCCGAGATGTTCGGCCGCGACCGCACGCGCCTCGCCGCCGCCAAGGCCTCCGCCAACTGGTGCCCGCTGGGCTCTGGCGCCATCGCGGGTACGACGCTTCCAATTCGTCGCGAAGTCACGGCGAAGCTCCTCGGCTTCGTCGACGCGAAAGGCCGCCCGCAAGTCACCCGCAATTCGATGGACGCCGTCGCCGACCGCGATCCGGCCACGGAGTTCTGCTTCGCGGCCGCCCTCTGCGGCGTCCACCTCTCGCGCCTGGCCGAGGACATGGTCCTCTGGTCTTCCGCGGAGTTCGGCTTCGCGCGTATGCCCGATGAATTCTCGACGGGCTCGTCGCTGATGCCGCAGAAGCGTAACCCAGATTCAATGGAGCTCCTCCGGGGCAAGGCCGCGCGCTTCCAGGCTTCGCTCACGCACCTGCTCACGCTCACGAAAGGCCTGCCGCTCACGTACAACCGCGACCTGCAGGACGACAAGCCGCCGCTCTTCGATGCTGCCGACCAGCTCATCCTGTCGGTCGCCGTGGCCGATGCCACGCTCGCGGGCACGCAGTTCCACAAGGCCCGCTGCCTCGCCGCCGCCTCCGATCCCGCGCTCCTCGCCACCGACCTCGCCGATTGGCTCGTCCGCAAGGGCATGCCTTTCCGTCACGCCCACCATGCGGTCGGTCGCCTCGTCGCGCTCGCCGAGAAGTCCGGTGTGCCGCTCGACAAACTTTCTGACGCCGCTGCGTTGACCGCTGACAAGGCGTTCACGAAAGGCTGGCGCGAGGTCTTCAGCCTGCAGCGTGGTTTCGCCGCGCGCGAGAACACGGGCATGCCCGGCCCCAAGGCCGTCGCCCGCGAGATCGCGCGCTGGAAGCAGTCCCTCCGCTAAGCGCGGATGAACGTCGG
>CALEEU010000397.1 GCA_937875975.1 uncultured Opitutia bacterium
CGACCGAGTCTCGACATCCTCCCTTCCCTTGCCCGAAATAGGTGAACCGCCATGAAGACTCGTAAACTCGGCAATTCTCCGCTCCACCTCACGCCGGTCGGTCTGGGTACTTGGGCCATCGGCGGCGGAGATTGGAAATTTGGCTGGGGTGCGCAGGACGACGCCCTTTCCATCCGCACCATCCACGAGGCGATGGCCGTTGGCATCAACTGGATCGACACCGCGGCGGTCTACGGCCTGGGCCGGTCGGAAGAAGTCGTCGGTCGCGCGCTGAAGGAGATGAAAGAGAAGCCGATCGTCTCGACGAAGTGCGAACGCTGCTGGGAGCCGGACGGCACGATCGTACCGCGCCTCAAGCGCGCGAGCGTGAAGCAGGAATGCGAGGACAGCCTCCGCCGCCTCCAGATCGACGTCATCGACATGTACCAGATTCACTGGCCGCAGCCGGACGAAGATATCGAAGAAGGCTGGTCGGCGGTCGCCGAGCTCGTGAAGGAAGGTAAGGTCCGCTACGCCGGCGTCAGCAACTTCAGCGTCGCTCAGCTCGAGCGCATCCAGCCCATCCACCGCGTGACGTTCCTCCAGCCGCCGTACAGTATGCTGAACCGCAGCATCGAGGCCGCGCTCCTACCCTACTGCGAAGCCAACGACATCGGCATCGTCTCGTACAGCCCGATGCAGAAGGGCCTGCTCAGCGGCAAGGTCACCAAGGAATGGGCCGACGCGCTCCCGACCGACGACCACCGTCGCGCCGACCCGCAGTTCAACGAACCGCTGCTCTCCAAGAATATCGCGCTGGCCAAAGGCCTCGCCGAGATCGCCCACCGCTACGGCCGCAACTCCGCCGAGCTCGCCATCGCCTGGGTGCTGCGCCAGCCGCGCGTGACCGCCGCGATCGTCGGCGCCCGCAAGCCCGGCCAGATCAAGGAGACCGTCTCGGGCGGCAAGCTCCTCATCAAGCCGGACGATGTCGCCCGGATCGAGGAACTGCTCCGCCTGCGGGGCTGATTTGGGGAACAGGGCGGGGCTTAACCCGTCCTTAAGGTCGCTTCGGGTATCATGGTATCCTAACCCAAAGTTATGCGCCCCCGGTCCACCGTCCTCCTGCTCGCCACGCTCGGCTTCCACGCCGCCGCGCACGCGCACATCCCTCCGGTCGCCGACCAGTACCGCACGCCTTTCGAAGCCTCCGCGATCGTCCTGCCTTCGGTCAAATACGTGATGACCAGCACGTACCTCGCCGCCGCCCCGGGTAGCGCGCCGCTGATCGCCGCGCCGTTCCAGACGTTCACCAAGAACGTCAACGTCCGCTGGGATGACACCACCCTTTACGTCGAGGCCAAGGGCCTGCCTGACCACCCGATGATGATCGGCATCAAGTCCTGGCAGCAACAGGTGCCCATCCCGCAGACCTATGCGGGCGCCACCGCCTGGCGCATCCCGCTCAAGCCCGTGCCCGCGAAGGAACCGATGTCCGCCAAGACGCACTTCATGCGTGGCGCCATCGCGCTTGCCGCCAACGGCGTGCCGATCTTCAACGCGCTCAATAACCGCGGCGACGACGCCAAGGCCTTCGGCGAGCTCGACGACTTCGGCGGCCACTGCGGCAAAGCCGACGACTACCACTATCACGATGCGCCGGTCTTCCTGGAGAAGGAACTCGGCAAGGGTCAGCCCATCGCGGTCGCCCTCGATGGCTACGCGATCTACGGCTATAACGAGCCCGACGGCTCCGCAGTCGGTAAACTCGACGCGTTCGGCGGCCACGAGACCAAGGCACTCGGCTACCACTACCACGCCCAGAAGAAGTATCCGTACATCAACGGCGGCTTCCACGGCGAGGTGAAGGAAGTCGACGGCCAGGTCGATCCGCAGCCTTCGGCCAGCCACGTGCGCCGGACCAGCTCCAGCTACACGCAGAGCCCGCTCCGCGGTGCGCTGATCAAAGGCTTCACCGTCGATGGCAACCAATACGCCCTTAACTACACCCTCAACGGCAAGCCTCTCAGCGTGAAGTACACGCTCAACTCCGATAAGACCTGGACCTTCCTCTACTCCAACCCCGATGGCTCCACGGCGACCGAGACCTACACGCCGGGCGAACGCGGGGCGGGCGGCGGCAAAGGCAAGGGCGGCGAAAAGGGCAAAGGCAAAGGCGAGAAAGGTAAACGCCCTCCGCCTGGTGACGGCGGCGCCATCGTGCCGACGGACCTAGAAGTCACCCGCGATGCCGCGAACGAATCTGGCCCGCCCCCCAACGAAGGTAAGGGTAAAAAAGGCAAAGGCGGCAAGAAGGGCGACAAGCCCGGCATGGTGAAGCCCTCGATGGAGGACACCCTCAAGCTCAACGTCTACGCCGACAACTGGTTCGTCCTCTACATCAACGGCAAGCTCCGCGTCGTCGACCCCATCGACTACATGCCGCACAACGTCGTGTCCGTCGACATCCTCCCGGAATACCCGATGACGATTGCCATCATGGGCCGCGACAACGCCGACCCGAAGACCGGCCTCGAATACGGTGACCGCATCGGCGATGCTGGCCTGATCCTAAAGTTCGCCGACGGTACCGTCACCAACGCGAAGTGGAAAGCGAAGAGCTGCTTCAAGGGCCCGCTCAACGGCGACGTGAAGAATCCTAAGGTCGAACACACGCCTGTCCCCGCCAACTGGTTCGCCGTCGACTTCGACGACAGCCAGTGGGCCCATGCGACCGAGTACACCGAGGAACGCGTGAACCCCAAGGAGTCCTTTACCAAGGCCAAGGAGAGTTTCGCGGGCGCGAAGTTCATCTGGTCCGACAACCTCGACCTCGATAACACCGTCCTCTTCCGTACGCGCGTCGAAGCACCGGCCGGTTATAAGCAGCGCTGGACGACCAAGGCCGAGTTTGATTTGGCGAAGCCATTGGGGCAGTGATGAAATAGGTCTCAGCGGTTGGCGGATAGCGGTTGGCGGTTGGACCGATAACAGAACCCAGGGGGAGACCGGAAACCGGAAAGTTTGCTGCGGACATAAGAGACCCCAGCCAATCACCCGGTCTCCGGTGTCCCTTTTTATTTCCAACCGCTAACCGCTAAGACCTGTCTTGGGTAGGGGCGCGACTGCGTCGCGTCCGTTCGCCACGATAAGTGCGTAGAGCCGGGCAGACTCCCCGACCAGCCCACATCTGTCCTCCCACGGACGCCACGCAGTGGCGCCCCTACCCGATGCGATCGAACGCCTTTTGCCTCGAGGTAGGGCTGACCAACCTTGGTCAGCCGCGGTTGAGCGAGGGCGCTCAACCCTACCTCACTTCGGGTGGCGGGTGGCAGCCCCAGGTGGCGGGTGGCGGGTCTTCCGCCCTGCCTCATCGACTCAGTCATCTGTCATCCGTCATCGATTCAGCGATCTATTCAGCCCTCAACGCAGTCCTCCCTTCAGCAGCAGACTATGTCGTGACGCGGTCCCGACCCTACCAAGGCAAACTAGGGCAGCACGCGGTGCTGCCCCCACCCCAAGGCATGCACTCCCCCGATACTCGATACTCCATACTCGATACTCTCGGAGTCCTTGCCATCGACTCAGTCCTCCACTTGGGTTCTGTTATTCCCACCCCCATGAAGACCCTGCCCCTCCTGCTTGTCCTCGCCTCACTCTCCCTTTTCGCCGCCGATGCCCCCAAGGCCGCTCCGACCGAGAAGGTCGCCGTGAAGGCGAAGGCCAAAGCCAAGGCGCCGAATCCGGCCATGGCTCCGATCGTAGACGTCGCCGGCTTGCCGCGCGTGCTGCTCATCGGTGACTCGATCTCGATCGGCTATACCCTGCCCGTCCGTCAGGAACTCGCCGGCAAGGCCAACGTGCACCGCATCCCGACCAACGGTGGCCCGACCAAGAACGGCACCGCCAATCTCGCCAAGTGGCTCGGCGAAGGCAAATGGGACGTGATCCATTTCAACTTCGGCCTGCATGATCTCCGCCACATGGAAGACGGCAAACGCCAGGTGGAGCCGGCCGACTACGAGAAGAACCTTCGCTCGCTGGTGGCTGACCTGAAGAAGACCGGTGCGAAACTCATCTTCGGCACCACGACGCCCGTACCCGAAGGCAAGCTCACGCCCCAGCGCACCTTTGGCGACGTCGCCACCTACAACGACATCGCGCTCAAGGTCATGAAGGAAAACGGTGTCGCGATCGACGACCTCAATGCCGCGATCGCGCCGGATATCGCCAAGCTGCAGAACAAGGCCGACGTGCATTTTAACGCTGAAGGCTCGTCCGTCCTCGGCAAAGCCGTCGTGAAGTCGATCAACGCCGCGATCGGGAAGTAAGGGCCGAAGGCAAAGGTCTCCGCGGTTAGCGGATAGCGGTTGGCGGATAGGAAATGCCAACGAGCAAAGGGAGACCGGAAACCGGAAAGATTGCTGCGGGCATGAGACACCCCAGCTCATCATCCGGTCTCCGGTTTCCCTTTGAATTTTTCTAACCGCTAACCGCCATCCGCTCATACCTGTCTTAGGTAGGGGCGCGACTGCGTCGCGTCCGTTCGAGACCGCACGCACCTTGAGCCGGGTAAGTTGACGGACCTTTCGATATCCGTCCGCCCACGGACGCCACGCAGTGGCGCCCCTACCCCAACCCCTGCCCCTACCCCTGGCGGCCGCATTTGACCGCATTTGAAGGTCAAAGGCCGGCCGCCCGAGGAACATTCCCCTTGGCAGGTTGTTGAAAGAGCGACAGGTTTTCCCTTCCCCTGTCTGACCATGCCTCCCCGCATGGCCCTCCTCATTTTACCAAAACCAAAACCCTATGCGCAAGCTGTCCACCCTCCTCCTGGCCCTCCTCGGATTCACCTCCGTCTCGGCCCAGAACCTCACCCTCGAAAAGGGTGACAACATCGCCTTCGTCGGCAGCGGCTTCGCCGACCGGCAGCAGCACCACGGGAATTTTGAGACGCTGATTCATCAGGCCTTCCCTCAGCACAACATCGTGGTTCGCAACCTCGGCTTCTCCGGTGACGAAGTCGGCGTGAAGCCCCACCGCTCCGACGAAGTCGCCGGCCTCGACTACTTCCTCAACATGAAGCCCGGTGCCTTGACCACCATGGTCGGCAAGACCGAGGTCACCTACCACGCCGGCGCCCACTTCCACGCCAACGTGATCTTCGCCTATTGGGGCTTCAACGAGTCCTTCGCTGGCCCGGCTGGTCTCGACACCTTCAAAACCA
>CALEEU010000398.1 GCA_937875975.1 uncultured Opitutia bacterium
CGAAGCGGACAGGACGGCCTTGTGACGCACGCCCACCCAGTCCTCGGACCACGCGGCGAGGAACTTCAGCTGGCGATCGCCGAGAAGCTGTAGGCCGGGCAAATCGATGGTCTTCGGATCATACTTCTCGTCGGTGACGTGATCGGGACGCGGGCCTTGCTGCGGGATCTTGCCCATGGGACCAGTCTTAAACTTACGATCCTCGAGGATGGCGAAATCCATACCGCCGACCTTAAGGCGGGTGTAAAAGACAGTAATACCGCGCTGGACGGGAGTCGGATCAAACGCATCCGGCAAGTGCCACGACTGCTGGCGTTGGACCATATTCACATAGGCGACCGGATAGAAATAGCCGCCGTCAGCCATGCCGGCGACGGTGGAGACCTTACCTCCCTCGCCCCAGAGGTTGGGGTGGCCGACGTCATGATCGTCAGGGATGCAAATCGTCGGGCGATCCTTCATGACGTCACGGAACTGCAGGCCGAACTCGATCCAACCCGCGGTGTGCTCGGTGTGGCGATAGGTCTGGTCGCCGGCGAAGAAAAGCAGGTCAGGGTTCTGGCGGATCAGGTTATCCAGAATCTCCGGGCGGGCGCCCGTCGTGCGGCTTGAATTGCACGACATGTTGGCGGTGACGATGACGTCCTTGTCCGTCGGGTCGCGACGCACGAGCCCTTCGAAGGCTGCCTTCTCGCCATGGCGCACACGATAGGCCACATCCTTGGAACCGTCCCAGCCTTCGACGCGGAAGTGGGCGCTCCAACCAGGGAAGACTACCTCGGTCTTGGCCACCTCGACCCAGCGGCCGTCGCGCTTGAATTCCAGACGCGCCTCCTTGGATTCCTCGGGGTAGAGAGGATAGAGCTGTGCAGATAGCTTCAGGACGCCTGCTTGCTGGGTATAAAGGGCGAACGCGATGACCTGATCACGCTCGACCAGCATCGTTGGAGCGGCCGAACTGGCGGCACCCTTCTTCTTCCCCTTGGCCGCGGGACGTGGCTCCCACCAGGCGCCGACCGCCAGTGAGTCGAGGCTCGGAAACTCCTCTCCGAAAGGCTTGACCGTGTGGGTCGGCGGAACTGGGGCGGCCAAAAGCATCGAGGTGGCGAAAAACAGCAGGAGTCTCATGTGGTTCTGTTGATACCCCGTTTCGCTGAAAAAGTTTCCCTGCACCAGCCCTTTCGGCTTAATCCTACCTATGAAGACTGACGAGGAACTGCGCCAACGCCTCAATCCCTGGGATTGGCTCGTCCTGGCGTCGCGGTCGTCTCGTTGCTGCTGGTCATCCTGGAGACCTTCCTGCACATCCCCCCGGGCGCCCTTTCCGTCCTACGCACCGTCGACACCCTGTCCTGCGTCATCTTCCTCGCCGACGTCTTCGTGCGCTGGCGGCGCGAGAAGTATGCGGCCAGCTACTGGCGCTGGGCGTGGTTAGACGTGCTCGCCAGCATCCCCTTCGAGCCCGCCTTCCGCTCCCTGCAGGCGGTCCGCATCTACCGTTTCATCCGGCTCATCCGTATCCTGAAGAAACTCAGCACCCTCACGCACGGCACCTCGCTGAACGAGAAGCTGCTCGCCCTGCCCGGCGTGGCCCTGGTGATGGTCCTCTTTAGCACGATGCTGATCGTCGAAGTGGAACGCAGCGCCCCGAACGCGACCATCAGGACCGGCGGCGACGCCCTCTGGTGGGCGCTCACGACCGTCACCACGGTCGGCTACGGCGACACCTTCCCGGTCACGGGCGAAGGCCGTCTGATCGCCTCGGTGTTGATGCTGGTGGGCATCGCCCTTTTCGGTTCGATGTCCGCGATCGTGACGTCAAAGCTCATCCTGCCCAAGGAGACGCGCGACCACGAGGAGCTTCGGAAGGAAGTCCGCGAACTGCATGCCGAGATCCGCGAGCTGCGCAAGGACCTGTCTGATAAGCGGGGTTGAATCGCCGAACCAGGAAAGCCGGTCAGGAGCCCCAGCTTAAGCGCTCCGGCACCCAGGCGTATTGGTCGCCCTTGGGCACGACGGTACCGATGCCCGGCCAAGGCAGGTGGAAGCCGAAGGCGCGGCTCTTCTCCTTGGCCATCCGCTCGAAGAGCTTCTTGCGCGTCTTGACCGCGGTCTCGGGGTCATGATCCATGGCGACGGTCCAGCCGACATTATCGAACATGAGCACGTGATGGTGGACGACGTCGCTGATGTGCACGAGTGATTCACCCTCGGAGCGGATTTCAAAGCAGGCATGGCCGTCGGTATGGCCTGGGGCCGCGACGACGGTGACAGCGTCGTGGAAAAGCTTCTGGCCGTCCTTGGCGATAACGAGCTGGTCCTTGAGGATGTCGAAGTTACGGCAGATGGTCTTCACCATGTTAGGCAACGGCTTCTTATCGCGCTTCGACTTGGAGAAGTCGGGGCTCGGACCGCGCCAGAAATCATACTCTTCCTTGAGCAGGTAGATCTTGGCGTTCGGGAAGGCGGGCTTGCCGTTGTCGACGAAGCCATCGAGGTGGTCGGAGTGCGAATGGCTGAGGAATCCGGTGGTGACCTGCTCGGGCTTGATGCCGAGCTGACGCAGGCCTTCGGCGAGCCAGCCGAAATTAGGATTGGGGTGGCGTTCGCCGAAACCGGCGTCGATCAGCGCGACCTCTTCACCGATCTTCAGCCCCATGATGTTCACATAGAGCGGCAGCGCATCGAGCCGCTCGCGATTGAACTCCAGGGCGGCCTTCATGGTCGGGCGGTCGGATTCCGGCCACATAAGCTCGAGACCCTGTTTGAAAAGCATATGGCCGTCGCTGACCGAGAAGGCCTCGATCTTGCCGATATTGAACCTATAGACGTAAGGATTGGGCGGGCGCTTGCCGGTCGCCTTAGGCGCATCGGCCGCGGCGAGACGAGGCCCGGTGGCGAGACCGGCCAGCAAGAAGGCGGTGGCGCCGAGGAATTCACGACGGGAGGAAGACTGGATTTCAGAAGCCATAGGGGAGTGAGGGCAATCTACCCGACGCCCTGCCCCGCTCCAGCCCAAACGATGAAGGCGGCCTTACGGCCGCCTTCATCATGCCATCAAAAGCCGACCTTAGCGCGTGATCGTGACCGAGGCAGTCGACGGCTGGTTGTCCGCGGGGACATAGGGGTACCCTCGGCGAACCAGACTAGCCACGGTGAAAGTATAGGTCGACGGATTCGTCATGCGCTGCTTGCGCATCTGGATGGTGACATAGCCGTTGGCATCGGTCTTGGCGGCGGCCTTACCGGATGCCGAACCAGTGACGGTGACATAAACGGCGACATAGCGTAATGGCTGACCATACTGGTTGACGGCGCGGATGCGAGCAGTGGCGGCGACCTCGACGTTGGTCATGCGGACCCACGAGCCGGTCATAGAAGCTACGTGCACCGAGTTTGGCAAAGCGGTACCGCTGACCGTGATCACCTGGATCGCGGGAGCAGAGGAATTGCCCTGGTTGTCCGTGACGACAAGCGTGGCCGTATAGACCCCCGGAGCCGCATAGGTGTGGGACGGATTTCGAAGGGTCGAAGTGTTCTCACCGGCAGATGCTGGATCTCCGAAATTCCAGCTATACCCGACGACCAACCCATCGGGATCGGAGGAGGTTCCACCATCAAAGGCCACGGCGGCCGGGAAGACACCGCCCGTACGGTCAGAAGTGATGGCGGCGACCGGCTTCTGGACGAAATCCAGCCATGAAGCCGAGAAACTGTAATAGCCGACAGAGCCATAGTTGGTGTAACCCGAAGTCACGCCGTCTCCGTTCCCGATACCGTAAAACTCGAGATAGTAGACACCCCCGACTGGCGCAAAGAAGGTGATGGGAGCCGGGGCCATGTTACCTGCGGTCCCCACACCGGTGAAAGTAGCCAAGGCGACGCCGGCGGAATTCAGCACCCTGATCTGAAGGCGCAGGTTAGGAGCAAACAGGGACACCTTCGGAGTGATGACGACATCACCGCGTCCGGCGGTGAATTTAAAGAGATCGGCATCAGAGGCGGAACTGATCACGCCACCACCCGTCACGGAGAGGCCAGGCACGACGGTGGCCGTCGCCGTCGTGTTCCCATGGTCGTCGGCCACCAGCGGGATGCCCGAGGTGAGGTTGGCGATGGCGACGAGATTATCCTGCGTGCTGGAGGCGTCTTGGTATTCTCCCTTGGCCCATTGATTCACCGGGCGGAGGCCATTACCCATGATCGGGGACCAGGAGAGAGCGCCGGTGCCATGGCCGCCGAAATACTCTCCGTCGCCGGGATTCTGGCCCTGGTGGACGAGGCTCACGGTATGTCCGACCTCATGGGAAGTGACACCGGCGATGAGCGCGGCGCTCCAGCCGGCTTCGGCGAAGGTGAAGCAAGGGGTGTCAATCGAGTCGTTGAAAGAATTCAGGTAAGCGATGCCGGCGGCGGTGGTGGTGAAGGCCTTCGGGCCGATGACGACCCGGATGCCGTAAGCGAGGTCGCCGGCGCTGGTCTTGCGCAGGCCTTCGACGCCGGGGTCCTCGGTGGTCACGTCGACATCCCAGGGCGCGTAGTGTTCGGCGATGCGACGGAAGGACTCCTGCACGACGGCCTTCTCGGCGTCGCTGAAAGCAGGGTCCGCATCCAGACTGAAAGGAGGCGTCGTCAGCGTGGCGCTGCGACCGGCGTTCCACTGCGTACCAATCGTGAGATGGCCGTCGAAATCGAGGTAGATCTTACGCGTCGCGGTCGGGCGGCTATGAAGCTTAAAGGTGTCAGCGAGCGGATAAGATGGCGTCGAAGTGATGGGAGTGGTATCCGGCCCCACCTGGATCTGCATGGAACAGGCGTAGAGGGGCTTGCCCTTGGCGTCGAAGTGAAGGTCGTGGTCGTGACCGCAGGCGGAACGGAAGGCCACCGCGGTCTCAGGGGTCATGGCGTCGCGCTGTACGGCGGCTTCGATCTCCGCCTCAGAGACGGTCGAGGCCCGACGCCACTGACCAGAGGCCCCGGCAAGTCCGGCATTCTTTGGTGCATTAACCCGAGTCGGAGCGGCCGGCTGGGCATTCCCCGCCATCGGAGCGGAAGGCGAGGCCGCCGGAGACGTTGCGCGCGATGCATCGGCCAGCAAGGCGGAGACTCCGCTGAGCGAGACAGCCGGGGCGGCGGCGGTCGTGGCGGGCGCGAGTGACGCTGGCGCGGCGGCCGGGGCGGCGGCGGTAGCGGCGGTGGCCGGGGCAACCCGGACGGCGACGTCGACCGGAGCGAACTCGACGTATTCGCCGCTGCGGGAGAAGTACGATACGCCGGCGACCAGCGTAAGCAGCAACAAGCTGAACAAGATGGTCAGATGGCGGGGGCGCATAGGGAGAAAATTAGGACGACTCAGCCCGAAGTCGAGGGGTTATTCGTTGCAAAAAGCCAGATTTAAGACCTATTGGACACATGCTCCCTTGGCTTAAAACGCTTCTTTTGAAATCAGCGATTGTCGCCGCCCCGCTCGTGGCCGCCGCCGAAACCGCCCCGGTCCGCCACCCGAACGTCATCGTGATCCTGGTCGACGACATGGGCCAGACCGACCTCTCCTGCTACGGCAGCAAGTTCTACGAGACTCCTCATGTCGACCAGCTCGCCAAGGACGGTGTCCGCTTCGCCAACGGTTATTCGGCCTGCACGGTCTGCTCCCCCACCCGCGCCGCGCTCCTGACCGGCAAGTACCCGGCCAGGCTCCACATCACCGACTGGATCGCCGGCCACGACCGCCCGAAGGCCAAGCTCAAGATTCCCGATTGGCAGAAGTTCCTGCCCTTCGAAGAGATCACCCTCGCCGAACAGTTCAAATCCGCCGGCTATGCGACCGCCAGCATCGGCAAATGGCACCTGACGCCGGGGCTCAAGGAAGGCGACGAGGCTTACTATCCGGAAAAGCATGGTTTCGACCTGAACATCGGTGGCTACGCCCGCGGCCAGCCGCCGAGCTACGTGGCACCCTACAAGATTCCCACGCTTATCGAGGGGCCGGCCGGAGAGTTCCTGACCGACCGCGAAGCCGACGAAACGGTTAAATTCATGGAGGCTAACAAGGATAAGCCGTTCTTCATCTACCTCCCGCATTACGCCGTACACACGCCTATCGCCGGTAAACCCGAAGTCGTCGCCAAGTTCAAGGACAAGGCGGCGAAGACGCCCGACCTGAAGCAGAAGAACGCGACTTACGCCGCCTTGGTCGCTAGCGTCGATGATTCGCTTGGCACGATCCGGGCCGCGCTCAAGCGCCTGAAGCTCGACGACAATACCATCATCGTCTTCACGGCCGATAACGGCGGCCTGATGCAGGTGACCGACAACTCCCCTTTCCGCGTCGGCAAGGGCTCAGCCTACGAAGGCGGCGTCCGTGTCCCCTTCATCGTCTTTTGGCCCGGCGTCACCAAGGCCGGACTGGTCGAAGCCTCCCCGGCCATCACGGTCGACCTCTACCCCACCCTGATTGAGATGACCGGAGTGAAACCGCTCCAGTCCCTCGTCGACGGCATCAGCCTCGCCCCTCTCCTGAAGCAGGGCGCCAAGCCCGACCGAGACGCGATCTTCTGGCACTACCCGCACTACCACCCGGGAGGCGCCACGCCCTACAGCGCCATCCGGAGCGGCGACTTCCGCCTGGTGCACTTCTACGAAGACGGCCGCGACGAACTGTACGACTTGGCGAACGACGTCGGCGAATCGAAGGACCTCGCCGCGGCCGAGCCGGTCCGGGTCAAGGCGCTGCGCACGCGACTCGACGCCTGGCTTAAGTCGGTCGACGCCCAAATCCCCACAATCAACCCGGACTTCGACCCGGTCGCCGACGCCAACCACGGCAAGAAGAACGCCAAGGCGAAGAAGAAATGAGGGGCGCCCTCTTCGGGCTGCTTTTCGCCTGCCAAGCCTTCGCCGGCGAGCCCCTGCCCGGACTGCCGCCAAACCCGCGAATCCTCTTCCAAGGCGACTCGATCACGGACGGCAACCGCGGACGCGGGGCCGACCTCAACCACGTCCACGGCCACGGTTTCGTCTACCTCCTCGCCGCCCGTGTCGGCGGCGGCGCCCCGGAGCAGAACGCGACCTTCCTCAATCGAGGCGTCTCCGGCAACACGGTGCTCGACCTTTCCAAGCGCTGGCCCAAGGACACGCTCGAACTCAAGCCCGACGTCCTCAGCGTGATGATCGGCGTCAACGACAGCAGCAAGGGCGTCGCCCCCGAAGTCTTTGAAAAGACCTACGACGAACTGCTGACGGCGTCGCGGGCGGCCAACCCGAAGCTGCGCCTCGTGCTCTGCGCGCCTTTCCTCGGCGCTTCCGGACCAGCCATCGACAAGTCGCTTGGACGTCGCGAACGCCTCGCCCTCCTCGTCCCGGTCGTGCGACGCCTGGCCGCCAAACACGGCGCGACGTTCGTCGACTTCCAGAAGGTCTTCGATGACGCCCAACGCCGCGCCCCTTCTGCTTATTGGATCTGGGACGGCGTCCACCCGACCACGGCCGGCCACCAACTGATGGCCGACGAATGGGAACGGGTCGTCCGCGCCAGCTGGCGCTGAGGCCTACTTGGCCGCCGGCGCCTTCTTGGCCTTGCCCTTGCCGGCGTTCTTGCCGGCGGGCGGCGTGCGCCTCTTCACGCCGGAGGCGAGTTCGTCCTCTGTCTCTGGCACCTTGAGGTCGGTGCGCAACTTGGCGAGGCGCGCCTCGAGGTCGGCCTGGACGGTCTCATAGCCTGGCTGGCCGAAGAAGCTCTTGAGCTCGAGCGGGTCTTTTTCGCTGTCGAAGAGGTCGGTCTTGGTCTCGCCGTTGCCGTAGTAGCGCACGAGCTTGTAGCGATCGGTGATGATACCGTAGTGCGGCGCGACATGGTGCGGCTTCGGGTATTCGTAATAGTGGTAATAGAACTCCTTGCGCCAGTCGGCGGGGGTCTCGCCCGCGAGGATCGGCTTGAGGCTACGGCCCTGCATTTCCGGAGGGGACGGCAGCCCGGCCATATCGAGGAAGGTCTGGGCGTAGTCGACGTTCGAAACGATCGCCTTGCTGACGGCGCCCGGCTTGGTCACGCCGGGCCAGCGGACGAGCAAAGGCGTGCGCACCGATTCTTCGAAGATCCAGCGCTTGTCGAACCAGCCATGCTCGCCGAGGTAGAAACCCTGGTCGGAAGAGTAGATGACGATGGTGTTCTCGGCGAGGCCTTCAGCCTC
The DNA here is from genome assembly GCA_937875975.1 of uncultured Opitutia bacterium. GTDB lineage: Bacteria > Verrucomicrobiota > Verrucomicrobiia > Opitutales > UBA953 > UBA953. The sequence goes on from CALEEU010000398.1 coordinate 8,190, forward strand.
GAGATACTTCAGCACGCGGCCGATGTTGTCATCGACGGCCTTCACGGTCGCGAGGTAGTCATGCATGTAGCGCTGATAGCGCCAGCGGACGAGATCCTTACCCTGAGGGTTGGCTTTCTGGTAGGCCGCATTGCGTGGCTCATAATAGGCATCCCACACGGCCGCCTGTTCGGCATCGAGCTGCGGCGGGCGCACGAGCTTCACGTCCTTCGGGGTGATGGTCTTCTC
>CALEEU010000399.1 GCA_937875975.1 uncultured Opitutia bacterium
TTCGGTTCCGCGATGCACCGCGAGAACGACGTCAACCAGACCATCTGGAAGGATGGCGACAAGGGCGTGGGCGACCAGCAGTTCAACCGCGGCACGATTACCCAAGTGCTCTCGCTCCGCTACCAGGAGACGATCGAGTTTGTCCGTAAGGACGTCCTGCGTCGCCTCGAGGCAATTTTCCCCGGCCATGCCGTGAAGCTCGACCAGAACATGATTCCTTCTGGCGTCATCCTCACCGGCGGTTCCGCCAGCTTGGCTGACGCGGCCGAGGCGGTACAGCTCGTCATGGGTCTTTCCGCCCGCGTAGGTATCCCGAACTTCGAGAACGAATCCCTGCGCAAGCCCGAGTATGCGGGTGTGGTGGGCCTCATGACCGCTGCGATCACCGATGCACCCCCCCCGGTGCGTCGTCCGCGCGGCTTCCTTGCCCAGCTCAAGGAGCTCTTCCGTCTCTAAGATGTCCACGCCCGCTTCCATCCTCTTGATTGGCCTCGGTGGGGCAGGGTGCTCGATGGTCACGCGCCTATCGGCGCAGTTGCCGCCTGAAGTCGCCGTCGCGTTGCTCGACACCGATGCGCGTTCCTTGCCTGCCGGTACGGCTACCACGTTGCAGCTCGGCCGGGCGCAGACGCGTGGGATGGGTACCGGTGGTGAAGCCGCGTTAGGCCTCGCCTCCGCTGAATCTGAAGAAGCCGCGCTCCGCCGCTTGTTCGCCGGCATCCCGGTTGTCGTGCTCGTCACTGGCCTGGGTGGCGGTACCGGCAGCGGGGCTGCGTCTGTGGTCGCCGACCTTGCGGCCGAGTGTGGTGCGACGGTCCTCTCTTTTGCGACGATGCCGTTTTCGCATGAAGGCGAACGTCGTATGCGCCAGGCGAATGACGCCACGGTCAAGCTGGGGCAGAAGTGCCATGGGCTCGTCGTGGTGCATAACGACCTGCTGCTCCAGCAGGTCTCGCCGGACGCGCCTCTGTCCGAATCGTTCGCCGCGGCGGATAACTGGGTGGGCGGCGCGCTCCGTGGTCTTGCTTCGGCCTTCGCGCCGGGCGCGCTCATCGCGGTCGATCCGGCTGCGTTACGTTCGCTCCTTTCTACGCCCGGTTCGCCCACGCTGTTCGCTTTCGGCCTCGGTCAGGGCGCAGGCGCCGCGATGAAGGCCGCCCGTGCGGCCTGCGATTGCCCGCTCGCGCATGCGCCTGGCGCGGTCGCCAAGGTCGCCTCGCTCTTTGTCACCGTCGCCGGCGGCTCGGCGATGACCTCCACGGAAGCCTTTGAGGCCGTCGCCGCCATCCGTGCGCGATTCGGCGGCGAGACTTCCACGGTCCTCTGTGCACGCATCGAGCCTACGCTCGGCGACCGGATCGAAGTCTCGGTGCTCGGCGCTTCGCTGCCCGCACCGAAGGCGCCGGCCAAGCCTAAGAAGGGCGGCAAGGCCGAGGACCCCGCCCAGCCGATCTTCGAATTCGCGACGGAGGAATCGATGCGCCGCGGTCTGTTCGGTGGCACGCCCATGACCTTCATCGACGGGCAGGACGTGGATGTACCGGCTTATATTCGAAAGGCCGTGCGCCTACCGCCGGCACCCTGATTTTCGCTTCCCGGTTGCGCCCCGCCCAGGTCCGCTTACGTTCGGCCCATGCCCGTGTTCGACGTCGCCACTGTTCGTAAGGATTTCCCGATCCTCGGGCGATCCGTGCGCGGACACCCGCTGACATACCTCGATAACGCGGCGACTTCCCAGAAGCCGCTGGCAGTCATCAAGGCCCTCGAGCGCTATTACTCCGGGCAGAATGCCAACGTCCATCGCGGCGTCCACCTCCTGAGCGAGGAGGCCACCACCGCCTACGAGGCCGCCCGCGCTTCGGTCGCGAAGTTCCTTGGGCTCAAGGATACGCGCGGCTGCGTCTTCGTGCGCGGTGCCACTGAAGGGATCAACCTCGTCGCCGAATGCTGGGGGCGCACCCACCTGAAGGCCGGGGATGAGATCCTTCTCACGCACCTCGAGCATCACGCGAACATCGTGCCTTGGCAGGTCATCGCTGAGCGCACGGGCGCCAAGGTCGTCGTCACACCCGTTACGCCGCGTGGCGAGGTAGACCTCGTCGCCTACAAGGGCCTGCTTTCTTCCCGCACCAAGCTCGTCGCCTTCGCCCACGTCTCCAACGCCCTCGGCACGGTCAATCCTGCCGCCGAGATGACGCGCCTTGCCAAGGCGGCTGGTGCCGTGGTGCTGATCGATGGCTGCCAGTCCGCCGCGCACTTCAAGGTCGATTTGCCTGCGCTCGGTTGCGATTTCTACGCCTTCTCTGGGCACAAGACCTTCGGCCCGACCGGAATCGGCGTGCTCTGGGGTCGCCCGGAGCTACTCGACGCCATGCCGCCTTATCAGTTCGGCGGGGACATGATCCGCAAGGTCGACTTCGCCGGTACCACTTTCCGCGAAGCCCCGGAGCGTTTCGAAGCGGGCACCCCAGATATCGCTGGAGCCATCGGACTCGGCGTCGCCCTGGAATACTTCATGCCCATCCAGGCCGCCGCCCATGCACATGAGCAGGTGTTGCTCGCCGCCGCGACCGAACGCCTCAAGGCCATCAAAGGCCTGACCATCGTGGGCGAAGCGCCCGAGAAGGTCGCCGTCATCTCTTTCAATATCGAAGGCGGCCATCCGCATGACATCGGCACGTTGCTGGATGCGGACGGCATCGCCATTCGTACTGGTCACCATTGCTGCATGCCGCTCATGAAGCATTACGGGCTCAGCGGCACCGCCCGCGCCTCGTTTGCGTTCTACAACACGCTCGAGGAAGTCGACCGCTTGGCCGTCTCGCTTGAGAAGGCGCGGAAGATGATGGCCTAAGCCGGCTTCGGTTCGGCGGACGCCATCGAACGGCGCAGGATATCGAGGATGCCTTGGACTTCCCAGTTCCGGGCAGTCCCGGACAGACCAATGAGGGACCGGGCCTCGTGGATGTCGTCGGGGTGATGGCCGGGCGGCCAGTCAAGCCAGCTCCGGTCGAGCGTGTGTCGTGGATCCTGGAGTAGGGGCAGCAGCGCGTTGACGCACAAGGTGTCGGCACGTCCGTCGGAGAGCAGGCAGGCGAAGACCTCGTCGATGAGTCGGCGGCGGGCGGATACCAGCGGCGAGGAGGGCAGGGCGAGGGCCCAATCGCGGAGGTGGGAGCGCCACTCGGGGCGGCGGCGATAGAGCTCGAGGTACTGGCCGAGCCGGCGATGAGGGTGGCCGGCAGGACGTAATCCGCGCAGGCGCCAGCGCCCGCATTTTTCCATGTAGAGCGCGTCGAGTCCAAGGATGAGCATCTGCTCTGGCGAGTGGCTGCGGGCCAGTTCGGACATCGGGGCGCGGTTGCCCCCGAGGCCGAGCGATTCCACAAAGAGCTCGTGGCAGGCGGCATCCCAGCCGACCTCCTTGATGCGGGCGCGAGCGTGCTTGGTCTTATTGCGAAAGCGTTCCAGTGCGCGCCGCTTCAGGCCTAGTGAAAGATTCGGTTCCGCCGCGAGGACGCGCTTCGCGACTTCGCCCGAGCGGCCGCGGAGTTCGAGGAGGGCGTCTTCTTCGGCCAGGTCTTCGAGGTCGCGTGGGAGGTAGGGCAGGAGCACTACTGTCTCCGGGCGATGGCCAGCGAGCGTCGCGACGTCCTTCGTACCCGGGAGTAGGACCGCGTGGAGGATGACGCCGCCAAAGTGCGGATCGCGGTCGTGCCCGTGGGCGTTCCAGTCGGCGCAGCGTAGATGGATTTCGATGTCGCCGCGGAGGCGCTTTCCGTCGACCAGGATTTCGGCGCCCAGGAAGTCGGGCCCCGCGCCGCGGTTCCAATCGCCTGGGTGGACGATCTCGATGGTCGCGCCGGAGGTGGCGGCCATGGGGCCGCGGACTTCGCCTGAGGCCCAGAGACGTTGGATGGCGCGTTCGCCGATGGCGAAGGGGCCGTAAGGACCGTCGATCTCCTCGACGCGGGCGCAGGTGCTCATGTGCGCATCAAGGGCGAATCCCTTTCGCGAGGGAAATCAGGAGAAAGCCCAAGGGTAACGCACCGAATCGGCTTGAGGGAAGACCCCAGCCGCCGTTGAATCCAACTTACGGAGAGGTGGCAGAGTGGTCGATTGCAGCTGACTTGAAATCAGCCGAGCCGCAAGGCTCCGGGGGTTCGAATCCCTCCCTCTCCGCC
>CALEEU010000400.1 GCA_937875975.1 uncultured Opitutia bacterium
TGCGCGCCGTGGATGAACCGCGACCTGTCGGCGTACGTCACGCCCGCCGCCGATGCCAAGGCCGTGTCTTTCGCCGGCCGTTACCCGGTCGATTATTTCCGCTCACCGGTGACGCCCAAGCTTCTCGCCTGGCATCTCGTCGGCGGTCTCGATCACCTCACGCTGGCCGAAGCTGGCGCGAACAAGGTCGCCGACGGCTATCCTTCCTCGCTGGACGAATGGATCATGGCCGACGGCCTGAAGGCGCTGAAGGTCAAGCTGCGCGGTAATGACGCGCCCTGGGATTTTGAACGCCTGAGGCGCATCGCTGAAATCGGCCTGCCGCTCGGCGTAGAGCTCTTCACCGCTGACTTCAATTGCACCGTCATGGACCCGGCCTATGTGAACGGCGTCCTCGACCGCGTGAAATCCGAACTGCCGGAACTTTGGCGGCGCCTCAGCTACGTCGAGCAACCGTTCCCGTATGAGCTCGAAGAACATCCCATCGATGTGCGCTCCGTGAGCCTGCGCATGCCGCTCTTCCTTGATGAGAGCGCGCATGACTGGCGCATCGTCCGCCTCGGTCGTGAACTCGGCTGGACCGGCGTGGCCCTCAAGACCTGCAAGACGCAGACCGGCGCGCTCCTCAGTCTCTGCTGGGCCCGCGCCCATGGCATGCAGCTCATGGTGCAGGATCTCACCAATCCCATGATGGCGCAGATGACGCACGTCCTGCTCGCCGCCCATGCCCCGACCATCGCGGGCGTGGAGACCAACGGGATGCAGTTCTATCCCGCGGCTTCCGCGGCCGAAGCCAAGGTGCACCCGTTGCTCTATACGCGTCGCGAGGGCCAGGTCGATGGTTCCAGCCTGCGTGGTCCTGGTTTCGGGTATCGCCTCGCTGAAATCAGCCGCGAATTGCCCCCGGCCCGTCGTTCCGCGCGACGCTGAGCCCCAATCGGCTTGCCTGCGGAGGGCAGGGCGGGTTTGGTCACGGGACACTACCCCTATGATGCTCCGCTCGCTCCTCCTCTGCCTGCTGTCGCTCAGCGCGTTCGCCGCCGACGCCCCTAAGCGCAAGGTCCTCTTCTTCACCAAGTCCTCGGGTTACGAGCACGAGGTGATCTCCTATAAGAAGGGCCAGCCCAGCTTCGCCGAGAAGCAGCTCCTCGAAATGGGTGCCGCCAATGACATCGAGTTCGTCTTCTCCAAGGACGGCTCGAAGTTCTCGCCTGAGTACCTGGCCCAGTTCGACACGGTGATGTTCTACACCACCGGCGACCTCTGCTCCGAAGGTGGCGACAAGAACCCGCCGATGTCCATGGCCGGCAAGCAGGCCCTCTTCGACTACGTGAAGTCCGGCAAGGGCTTCGTGGGCACGCACTCCGCCTCCGATACCTTCCATACCGACAACGAGGCCGTGAAGGGCCCCGCGCGTTTTACTAACCATGGCGACAAGGCCGACCCCTATGTCTGTTTCCTGGGCGCCGAATTCATCCGCCACGGCAAGCAGCAGGCCGGCGTGAACAAGGTCGTCGATAAGACCTTCCCGGGCTTCGAGAAGGTCGGCGATTCGTTCTCCTTTGTCGAAGAATGGTACACCCTGAAGGATTTCCGTCCCGAGATCCACGTCCTGACCATCTTCAATGATCCCGCCCTCGAAGGCGACGACTACAAGCGCCCGCCTTTCCCGAATTGCTGGGCTAAGTTCGAAGGCAAGGGACGCGTCTTCTATACCGCCATGGGGCACCGCGAAGACGTCTGGACCAACCCGACCTTCCAGCAGATCCTGGTCGGTGGTCTCAAGTGGGCCAATGGCGATGCTAAGGCTCCTGACATGTCCCCGAACCTCCAAAAAGTCGCCCCGGGCGCCATGACGAATCAGCCCTATACCCCGACGCCGGCCCCGAAGGCCAAGGCGCCGGCCAAGAAGGCCGAAGCCAAGAAGAAGTAAGTCCTCAAGCAGGGCGGGCCGCAAAGCCCGCCTTGCTAATTTCTAGGCGGTTTCAACTGTCTCCCCATGCGCGATACCCCCGCCGAAGCCACGAAGCTCAGCGAACTTTCTTCGCACCAGAAGAAGTCTGGCCTCGCCGCGTGGCTAGGTTGGTTCTTCGACGGACTCGATCTGCACCTCTACACGCTCGTCGCTACGGTGTTCGTGGCCGAGCTGCTGATGGTCAAGGACACCGACCCCGATGTCGGCCGTTATGGTTCGTACATCCAGGCGGCCTTCCTGCTCGGCTGGGCCTTGGGTGGCGCTTTCTTCGGCATCATCGGCGATCGCCTCGGCCGCAGCCGTACGCTCGTCCTGACGATCCTGACCTACGCGCTCTTCACCGGCCTGTCGTTCTTCGCGGAGAACTGGTGGCAGTTGATGATCTTCCGTTTCCTGGCGGCGCTGGGGATCGGTGGTGAATGGGCGATCGGTGCCTCGCTGCTTTCCGAGACATGGCCGAAGAAGTGGCGCCCTTGGATCGCCGCCGTGCTGCAGTGCGCCGTGAATTTCGGCATCCTCGCCGCCATCGCCGCGGTCTATCTCCTGCAGAAGGTCGACGGCTATGAGCCCCGCTGGGTCTTCCTCATCGGTGTCCTCCCGGCCTTCGTGACGCTTTGGATCCGCAAGGAAGTCCCTGAGACCGCCGAGTGGTCGGCCGAGAAGGGCAAGCAGGCGGCGCCGCCGATGTCGGGCCTGTTCGGGCGCGATATCCGCCGTACGACCTTGATCGCCTCCACGCTCTGCGCGATCTCGCTGACGGGCCACTGGTGCTTCATGTTCTGGCAGCAGGCCTTCATCCGCTCTCACCCGGAGGTCATCGCCCGATCGCTGGATAAGGCGGAGGTCGTCGCGACCGCGCTCTTCTGGGTCATCTCAGCTTCGGTGGTCGGCAACTTCGCTTCCGGCTGGGCCGCGCAGCGTTTCGGCTATCGTCGTGCGTTGGCGGCTTTCTTCGGCGTCTACTTCGTCCTGATGGCGGCGACTTTCGCCTATCCATGGAGTCTCGGCGCGACGTATGCGCTCTATGCCGGGGTCGGCTTCTGTCAGGGCGTCTTCGGTCTCTTCACGATGGCGCTCCCGCCGCTGTTTCCGACCCTCCTTCGCACGACCGGCGCGGGCTTCAGTTATAACATCGGCCGCGTCTTCGCCGCGGTCGGTACGGTGTTCTTCGGCATCTTCGCCAAGCCGTCCGATTTCAGCTCGGTATTGCTCTACGCTTCGATCCTGTTCCTGCCCGCCTCGATCTTGGCGATGTGGCTGCCGACCGAAGAGGCTACTTCCTGATTCCGCCTAATCCGGCGATCGCCTTGAATTCAGCGGCGGTCACGGGCGTGACGGAGAGACGGTTTCCTGGGCGCAGAATCAGCATTTCCTTGAGCGCCGCAGCGTCGCGGAGGTCAGGCAGGCTGACGAGTCGCTTGAAGCCCTGGTGGAACGAGACCTCGATGCAGCTCCAGCGCGGGTTGTCCTTGGTCGACTTCGCGTCGTAGTAGTCCGACTTGGGTTCGAACTGCGTGGGGTCGTCAAAAGCTTCCT
>CALEEU010000401.1 GCA_937875975.1 uncultured Opitutia bacterium
CGCCGCACTCGCGACCTGGACCGCCGGACTCGTCACCCGTTCGGGCGAAGAGACCGAGCGGGCCGCTGAGGCGTTCGCAGCCTTGCTGCCCCCTGATACCGTCCTGGCGCTCGAGGGCGACCTTGGCGCGGGCAAGACGACGTTCGTCCGCGGCCTGGTCCGCGGCTTGGGCGTCACGGGCGATATCACCAGCCCCTCCTTCGCCCTGCTCAACGTCTACGACGGCAAGCGGCAGGTCTTCCACGTCGACGCCTATCGGCTGACGCGTCCGGAGGCCTTCGACGACCTGCTGATCTGGGACCTGGCGAAGTCTCCTTGGAACGTGGTGGTAGAGTGGCCTGAGAAAGTCGCGCCGCGACTCCCTGCGGCACGCTGGCAAATGAAAACCGCCATCCTAGCGGATGGCGGTCATCGGTTTCAACTGACCCTCGCGGGCTAGCTTACTTGTCGAAGCGCTTGCGCTCGTTTTCCGTGAGGTAACGCTTGCGCATGCGGATGAAGTTAGGGGTGATCTCGACCATCTCGTCGGACTCGATGTACTCGAGGCAGGCCTCGAGGGACATCTGGCGCATCGGCTTGATCTTGGCCGCGTCGTCGGAACCGGAAGCACGCACGTTCGAGAGCTTCTTGTTGATGACGAGGTTGATCTCGAGGTCGTTATCCTTGCAATGCTCGCCCACGATCTGACCCATGTAGATCTCGTCGGTCGGCTTCACGAAGAAGTCCCCGCGGTCGTACAGGCGGTCGAGGGAGTAGGCCGTGACGGCGCCTCCTTCTCCACCGATCATCACGCCGGCGGCGCGGTGAGGGGCTTCGCCGCGGACCGGCTCATAACCAAGGAGATTGTGGTACATGACCGCTTCGCCACGGGTAGTGGTGAGCATCAGGGTACGCAGACCGAAGAGGGCGCGGGACGGGACCTTGAATTCCATGTGGATCCAGCCGCTGGTGCCGGCCTTGGCGTCCATCGAGCGGAGCTCGCCACGACGACCGAGGACGAGGGACATCACGTCGCTCTGGGAGGCTTCCGGGCAATCGACAGCCAAGGTTTCGACGGGCTCGCACTCGACGCCATCGATCTGCTTCATGATCACGGTGGGCTTGCCCACGGAGAGTTCGTAACCTTCGCGACGCATGGTCTCGATAAGCACGCCGAGGTGCATGAGGCCGCGGCCCGAGACCTTCCAGGAGTCGGCGCCGGTTTCGCGGTCGACGCGGAGGGCGACGTTCTTCTCGAGTTCCTTGATGAGGCGCTCGCCGACCTGGCGGCCGGTGACGAACTTGCCGTCGCGACCAGCGAAGGGCGAGTCGTTGACGCGGAAGGCCATGGTCACGGTGGGTTCGTCGACGCTGACCGGGGTCATCGGACGGGGGTTTTCGATGTCGGTGATGGTCGCGCCGATCTCGACGTGGTCGAGGCCGATGACGGCGCAGATGTCGCCGGCGGAGACTTCCTGGGCCTTGACGCGGCCAAGGGCTTCGAAGACTTCGACTTCCAGGACGCGCTGCTTGAACTGCTCACCCGCGCGGGTGACCATCATGACAGGCATACCGGGAGCGATCTTACCAGCGGTCACGCGGCCCACGGCGATACGACCGACGTAGTCGGAGTAAAGCATGGCGGTCACCATGATCTGGAGAGGGTTGGCGAGAGCCTCGGCGCGGGACTTGAAGCCGGCGGCGGCGCCGCGGGAGGAACCTTCGGCGTAGGGCTCAGGGATCTTGTCGACGATGGTGTAGAAGAGATCCATCAGGTCCTTCGGGCGGTGGCCTTCCACGGTCTTGGCGCGGTCGAGGGTACCCCAGCCTTCGCGGCCGGAAGCATAGACGATCGGGAAATCGAGGGCGGACTCCGGGGCGTCGAGGGCGACGAGCAAGTCGAAGACTTCGTCGACGACGGCATCGGGGCGAGCGGAAGCCTTGTCGATCTTGTTGATGACGACGATGGGCTTCAGGCCGAGGGCGAGCGCCTTGGAGAGCACGAAGCGCGTCTGGGGCATCGGGCCTTCGAAGGAGTCGACGACGAGGAGGCAACCGTCGGCCATGTTCAGCACGCGTTCGACTTCGCCGCCGAAGTCCGCGTGGCCCGGGGTGTCGATCAGGTTGATCTTATATTCCTTCTGGTCGCGAGGGTCGGTCCACTTGATCGCGCAATTCTTGGCGGTGATCGTGATGCCGCGTTCGCGCTCGAGGTCGCCCGAGTCCATGATCAGGCCGTGCTGGCCGCCGGCGAGCTTGTCGAGGTCCTCGGCACGGAACATGCCGGACTGGTAGAGAAGTCGGTCGGTCAGGGTCGTTTTGCCATGGTCGACGTGAGCAATGACTGCGATGTTACGGAGATTCATCTGTAAAGGCCTTACGCATAGGAAAATAGGCCCTTGTGCAAGGGGAATAAGCCACCGTTACCCAATTATTGCGGGATTCTGGGCACTCCGCGGGGGCAAGCCGCCTCAGGCCAGCCCGTCGCGCTCCAAAAGGGCCTCCGGATCGAGGTCCCTGCCCATGAAATCCCGGAAGAGTGTCTCGGCCGGCTCGGAGTTACCCTTCGAGAGCACCTTGGCCCTCAGTTCCCGCCCCACCAGGGGGTTCAGGACCCCTTCCTTGAGGAAGCGGGTGAAGGCGTCGGCCTCGAGGGCTTCGGCCCACTTGTAAGAATAATAGCCAGCGGCGTACCCCGTGGCATCCGAGAAGAGGTGGTTGAACCGGCGGGCCATGGCCGGACCCCGGCGGGTGGTCCGGGCCTGCCAGTCGGCGAAGTCCTCGTTCCAATGGGAGTCCAGGTCGCGGCCCCGGAGCTCCTCGGCCCGGATGTGCAGGTCGAGATCGAGCTTGGAGAAGGCGAGCTGACGCATGCAGGTCGAAGCGGCGCGGAAGTTCGCGGCGGCATCGAGCTTGGCGAGGAGGTCGGACGGCAGCGGGGCGCCGGTCTCGTGGTGGCGGGCGAAGACGGCGAGGGACTCTTCCTCCCAGCACCAGTTCTCGAGAATCTGCGAAGGCAGCTCGACGAAATCCCAGGCGACGCGGACGCCGGAGAGGGATTCGACTTCGACTTCGCTGAGGAGGTGATGGAGCAGATGACCGAACTCGTGGAAGACCGTGGTGACTTCGTCGTGATTGAGCAACGCCTCCTTACCGGCGACGGGCGGCGTGAAGTTGCCGCACATCAGGCCGAGGTGCGGAGCGAACGAGCCGTCGGGACGAGGGCCACCGGTACGGAAGAAATTCATCCAAGCCCCTCCCCTCTTCGATTCACGAGGAAACCAGTCGGTGTAGAATGAGCCCAGCAGACGGCCTCCATCGCGTACTTCGTAGAAGCGTACTTCAGGATGCCAGACGCAGATCGGCGCGCCTTCAACGCGCGGCTCGGCGGCGCGGACGATGGTCTTTGCACCGGTGGACTGGTCGACGTGATAAGTATCGCGAGCGACGACCTGGATGCCGAAGAGCCCACCGAAGAGGCGGAACATACCGGCGATCACGCCGTCGACCGGGAACCACGGGCGCAGGGCTTCGTCATCGAAATCATACTTCTCGCGGCGCATCTTCTCGGACCAGTAACCGAATTCCCACGGGTGCAGCGAACGCAGGGCGTCGCCGGCCTTGGCGGCGCGGTAGTGCTCGAGCTCGATGCCTTCGGCCTGGAACTTCGGGCGGATGCGCTGGCCAATGTCCTCGATGAACTTAAGCGCCGTGTCACCCGTGCGGGCCATCCGGCGGGCCGTGGTGAAATCGGCGAAGTGCTTCTTACCGAGGAGGCGGGCTTTTTCGTGACGCAGGGCGAGGATCTCGCCGACGAGCGCGGTGTTGTCCCAAGCGTCCTTCAGGCCGACCTGACCGAGGCCTTCCCAGCACTGGCGACGCAGGTCTTCGTCATCGGCGTATTGCAGCACCGGGATGACCGAGGGGGACTGCAGCGTGATACGCCAGGCTTCCGGCTTACCCTTGGCGGTCGCGGATTGCTTGGCTGCGGCGAGCGCGCCGGCGGGGAGACCCGTAAGGCGTTTCTCGTCATCGAGGAAGAGTTCCCATGCGTTAGTAGAATCCAGGACGTTCTCGGAATACTTCTGCGTCTTCTCCGCGAGCTGCGCGTTGAGGGTCGCCAGGCGCGCCTTCCCTTCCGCCGGCAGATCGGCGCCGTTCTCTTCGAAGTCGGCCATCGTCTCCTCGAGGAAACGGCGGCGTACGCCCGTGAGCGCCTTCGCATCGGCAGTGGCGGCGTAGGCCTTGAAGACCGCCCAGAGTTCCGGATCAAGCGTCAGCGAGGTGAAGAACGCCGTGACCTCGGGCATCATCGCATTGTAGGCCTTACGGAGCTCAGGGGAGTTCAGGACGGAGTCGAGGTGCGAGACCAGACCCCAGGCGCGGGAAAGATCCTTCGTCGTGGCCTCGAAGCCCAGCAGCACCCGGGCGTAGGTCAGGTCGGCGGCCTTCGTCTGCTTGAAGGCGTCGACGTTGGCGCGGGCGCGGCGCAAGGCCTCGCGGATATCCGGCTCGACGTGTTCGGGCTTCAGGCTGCTCCAGTCGAAAAGGAACTCGTCGGCAAGGAAGGGGTGCACGCCTTCACCGTGCGGGAACGGAGGCCGATTTCAAGGCAACCCTACGCCCTATCAGCAGCGAGGGCTTGCGGGACGGCCTAGGCGGGCACACTTTGAAGCATGAGCAAGTTGGAGGCAGTGCCTGTCACTGGCATCGAGGTCATCCCCGTCAAGGGAGGCACCGCCGTATTCCTCGTGACCGCCGCGAAGACCATGGTCATCCAGGTCGATCCGTCCGTCGGTGAAGCCCTCCAGGGCGCCTTGGACGGCCGCTTGCCTGATCGCCCCCAGTCGCACGACCTCATGCTCCATCTCCTCCTCGGCTTGGACGCCGGCGTGGTGCACGTCGCCATCGTCGACGTCAAGGACGGCGTCTTCTTCGCCCGTATCCTGCTCGGGCAGGAGGGCCCCGTCGCCCGGAAGATCGCCGAAGTCGACGCGCGCCCCAGCGACGCCCTCGTGCTCGCCGTGAAGGCCAAGCGCCCGGTGTTCATCGCCAAGGCCGTCTTGGACGTCTGCGACGACATGGCGGAAATGCTCGCGCGTCTGCGCAAGCAGGCGTGAGCGGCCCCCTGCCAGTCCCCGTCGTCGCCGGCACGCGCCCTTCGGTGCTCGCGCCGATGCAGGACGTGACCACCACCGGCTTCATGCGCGTCATCGGTCGCCGCGGCGCGCCGGACTGGTTCGTCACCGAGTATTTCCGCGTGCATGAGAGTTCGACGCCCGAGAAGCACATCGTCGACTCCGTCGTCAACCATGGCACCGGCCGGCCGGTCTTCGCGCAGCTCATCGGCGAAGACACCCCGCACATGCTGCGCACCATCCGCGAGTTGGGGAAGCTGCCTATCGCCGGCATCGACCTCAACATGGGTTGCCCCGCGCCCAAGGTGTATCGCAAGAACGTGGGCGGCGGACTCCTGCGCGACCCCGCTAAGATCGACGAACTCATCGGCGCCATGCGCCAGGAGATTCCCGGACTCTTCACCGTCAAGATGCGCATCGGTTTCGATGGCCAGGAACGGTTCGACGAGATCCTCGCGATCGTCGCCAAGCATCAGGTCGACCTCCTCACCGTGCACGGCCGTACTGTCAAAGGACTCTATTGGTCAGAGGTGGATTACGTCGCCATCACCAAGGCCGTGGCGGCCGTCCCCTGCCCCGTCGTCGCCAACGGCGACGTCACCTCCGCCGCCAAGGCCCAGCGCCTCGCGTCCGAGACGAAGGCCTACGGCATGATGATGGGCCGCCACGCCATCCGGAATCCGTGGATTTTCCGCCAGTGGCGTGAAGTCCAGCAGGGCCAGACGCCGTTCGTGCCCACGCTGGCCGACGTGCGGACCTATATCCAGGAGCTCGCTGACGAATGCTGCGACGCCGCCAAGGCCACCGACAAACAGGCCGGCCGACTCAAGAAATTCCTCAACTTCGTCGGGCTCGCCGTGGATACCGAAGGCAAGTTCCTGCACGACATGCGCCGGACCGACAACCTACCCGACCTCTTGAAGTGCTGCGATGCGCACCTATTGGGAGCACGCGCCAGCGAAGCCTATCCCGACGAACCGCACCGCGGGCTCATCGCACGGCCCACGCGCGAGACGCAGCAAGGCTGCGCACTCTGAGCACAATCAGGGAGTCGGAACCAGAGCCTCCCCTTGACTCCCGCCGAATGCCCCTAAACTTAGTGGCATGATCAACCTCACCGAAGCCGCTGCCCAGCAGATCCAGGTGCTCCAGAAAGCCCAGGCCAACCCTGAGTCCGTCCTCCGCGTCCTCGTGGAGACCGGTGGTTGCTCCGGCTTCGAATACGGCATGGCTTTCGACGTGCGCAAGGCGGACGACCTCGAGTTCGAAAGCCAGGGCATGAAGATTCTCATCGATCCGACCAGCCACGCGTACCTCGACGGTTCCACCGTCCATTTCGACGACGGCCTGCACGGCAAGGGCTTCGAAGTCCGTAATCCGAACGCCGCCAGCACCTGCGGCTGCGGCAAATCCTTCAGCTAACACCATGAATATGAAAACCTGGCTCCTCGCGACCGGCGTTCTCGCCCTCGCCGCACTCACCTACGCCCTCTCCGCCGCCAGCGACAAGAAGGCCGCGGCCACCCCCTCTCCCGAAACTAAGCCCATGAAAGATTCCGCCAAAGCCAAAGTAACCCAAGTGCTCGTCACGCTCGACGACGGCAAAGGCGGCATCGGCAAACCCACGCTCGTCGACAAGGTCGTCAAGACCGACGCCGAATGGGCGGCCATGCTCACGCCGGAGCAATACCGGATCACCCGCGGCAAGGGCACCGAACGACCGTTCTGCGGCACCCTGCTCGACAACAAGAAGACCGGCACGTACCACTGCCTCTGTTGCGACCTCCCGCTCTTCTCATCGAACGCCAAGTTCGATTCCGGCACCGGCTGGCCGAGCTTCTTCAAAGGCGTCTCCAAGGAGAACATCGCGACCATCACCGACAAGAGCCACGGCATGACTCGTACCGAAATCCTGTGCGCGCGCTGCGACTGCCACCTCGGCCACGTGTTTGAAGACGGCCCCGCTCCGACCGGCCTGCGCTACTGCCTCAACTCCGAGTCCCTCAAGTTCAAGGAACTCAAGGGCACGCCGGAGAAGAAGTAACCTACTTCTTCTTCGCCTTCGACTTCGAGGCCGCCTTCTTCACCGGGGCGGCCTTCTTCTTGGCCACGACCTTGACCGGCTGCTTCTTCTTGGCGACCTTCTTCGGGAGAGCCTTCTTCTTGGCGATGACCTTAGTCTTCTTCACGACTGGCTTAGATTTCGGAGCAGCCTTCCTCGCCTTGGCAGGCTTGGCGGCCTTCTTGACCACCGGCTTGGCCTTCGCCTTCGGGGCGACGACCTTGGCGACGTGGACCTTCGCCAGGCGCTTGGCCAAGGCGGGTTCGACGTAAGGAGCGGGCGCCTTCGGGCGCTGGTCGGCCGGACCCTTCACAGCGGCCCAGAGTTTGTCGCGGAATTCCTGGATGCCTTCCTGCGAGTAGCAGGAGATCGGGATGACCATGTCCTTCACGCGTTCCTGGAACTTCTTCAGTTTCGCGGCGGCGGCCGGGAGATCCATCTTGTTGGCCACGATGATGCGCGGCTTCGCGGCGAGGATCGGCGAGTAGAGGCGAAGTTCGCGCTCGAGGATGCGGTGGTCGTCCCACGGCTCGCGGTTCTCGCTGCCGGCCATGTCGATAATGAAGACCAGGAGCGAGCAGCGCTCGACGTGGCGGAGGAACTGGTGGCCCAGGCCGCGGTTCTCGTGCGCGCCTTCGATGAGGCCCGGGATGTCGGCCATCACGATGCGGTCGAAGCGGTCGGTGTAGTCGATCACGCCCACGTTGACGTGGAGGGTCGTGAACGGGTACGGCGCCATCTTCGGGCGGGCGGCGGTGAGGAGATTCGTCAGCGTCGACTTGCCCGCGTTCGGGTAGCCCACGAGGCCGATGTCGGCGATTGTCTTGAGCACGATGCGGAAGCTGCCTTCTTCGCCCGGGTAGCCGGGGGTCGTACGACGCGGAGCCTGGTTGACCGAGCTCTTGAAGTTCATGTTGCCCAGGCCGCCCTTGCCGCCGGCGAGGAGCACGACGCGTTCGCCGTGTTCGGTCAGTTCGGCCACGAGACGATTAGAGCCCTCTTCGAGGACCTGCGTGCCCGGAGGCACCGGCAGGATGAGGTCGCCGCCATCGGGACCCGCGCACTGGCGGCCCTGGCCCGGAGCGCCATTGCGGGCGCGACGGTGCGGCTGCCAGCGATAAGCCTGCAGGTCGCCTTCGTTACGGTCGCAGAGCAGGACGACGTCGCCACCCTTGCCGCCGTTACCGCCGTCGGGTCCGCCCTTCGGGATGAATTTCTCACGACGGAAGCTGACGCAGCCGTGGCCGCCGTCACCGGACTTCAGTTCTACCTTGGCTTCGTCGATAAACATTTCCCCTACGCTAGGGCCTCCCCAGCCCCGAGTGCGAGGAGGAAAGGCGACGGCTTAACGCTCCAGCCCGCGAGAACGCCGCAACCAGCGCTCGATCGGCGAGAAGAAGATGAGGTCGGCCAGCAGGCCGACGCCCACGACGACAAGCATCACGCCCACGACCTGATCCATACGCAGCAGCTCACGGCCGGCATGCAGAAGGGACCCTAGGCCGAAGCCGGAGAGAATCACCACGAAGATTTCGGC
>CALEEU010000402.1 GCA_937875975.1 uncultured Opitutia bacterium
GCGGTCCCGACCCTACCCGTTGAAGGTGGTGGCGGTTAGCGGTTGGCGGCTGGGAACGGCGGAGAGATAGCGGATGCGATGTCATCGCATCCCTACCCTAGAAACGGAAAGAGCCCGGCCTTGCGGCCGGGCTCTGGTGCATGAAGCTATCCGTGAAGCTTAGAAGCTGTAACCGACCGAGAGGCCGAAGTTATCGCCGCCGACGAGGTCATCCTGGAAGGAATAGGCCAGGCTGACGTCAAGGTTCTTGGAGATGTTATAGCGCAGAGTGGCCTTGAAGACGTTGTCGTTCGATTCGAGCAGCCAGTCTCCGACCATGCGGGTGCGGACGCGGGCATAACCGAGTTCGCCTTCGAAGCCGGAACCGATGGCGGTACGGTAAGAGATGCCAAAGGAACGTTCGTCGGCCACGCCCAAGCTGATGCCATCGGTCAGGTTACCCTGGCCGTAGGAAGCACGCAGGATCACGTCGCCCGGGCCAGCGGAGAAAACGACGCCAAGACCGAAGCGGGAGATATAGCCGCCGGCGCCATCGTAGATACCCTTGCCATCGACGTCCGAGTAGCTGCCGCCCACGAGGACGTATTCGCCGAGCTTGGCTTCGCCGGAGACGACAATGGACTTGATCGAATCATTGGATTCATAGCCAAGGCCGAGGCGGTTATAGTTGAGACCCGAACCGAGGCCGTCAGCGGCGGAAGCCGAGGCAGCGACGAGGGTGAGGAGGAGGATGGGGGTGTGTTTCATAGCGTCTCCGAACGAACTCCCATCCCGATGGCTGGCAACCGCTAATTTATACTAAGTTTCTAATATAACAAAAAGGGCGCGACCGAAGCCGCGCCCGTTATGGCCATGGAAGTCGCCTTAGTCGACGTTCTGAGCCGTCAGGAACATGCTCTTCGACAGCGAGCTGAAGAAGGACTGGTAGGGGGCCGGATCTGTCACGGCGGCTTCCTGGTACTGGGCGTTCGCGCGGACGAGCAACTGCTTAGCATTGCGCGGGCGGACGGTCACCGACATGCGGAGGGCGTAGCCATCAAGTTTAGTCGCGGTGATTGAGCCCAGCTCGAGGTCGGCCTTATCGATGACGAAGCCCAGGTCCTGAAGGGTCGAGATGACCGTGCGGAGCGTCTTGGTCTTGTCGGTCGTATCGAAGGCGCGGCTTTGGATCTGGCGGAGCTGGACCTGGTCGGAACCGACCTCGAGGGCCGAGTTGGTGGAATTATGGACGCAGCCAGTGACGGCAAAGGCGGCGGCGAGGAGGGAGAGGCGGAGGATCATAGGTTAGATTTTCTGGGCTTCG
>CALEEU010000403.1 GCA_937875975.1 uncultured Opitutia bacterium
CGTGCGGACCATGCCGATCTCGGGTCCGAAGCCGCCCTTGGTCTTCAGGTTGAAGTTGCCGTATTGGCGGGCGACCTTCTTGCCGTCGACGGCCGGCTTGGCGGGAGTGCGCGGCTGGAACTGCAGCGTCGTCCACTGGCGGGCGCTCGTGCCGTCGAATTCATCGGGGGGCGGATCGCCCACGCGCCACCAGAACATCGTCGCGGCGTCCTTCGGGTCAGCCGGCAGCTCTTCCGCATAGGCATCGTAGCCGACCGCGTTGGACTGCCCGGCGACCAAAATGAGGTCGCGGGTCTCGGCGGCGAAGACGAGCCCGTGCAGGAGCAGGGCCAGACCTAGGGGTAGGCGGCGGAACATGGGGTATCTTTGGGTAACCCGTCCGCCCTCGGAGTTCCACCTTTTCCCTTGGTCGGGGACGCTTATTTACAATCGTTTAGCAGGAACTCGACCAGCTCCGGGCAGGCGAAGAACGATGGCCCGACCTTGTGGCCTTCGCCCGGGACGATCTTGACCGTGAATTTCCCGCCGAGGGCCTCGTAACGCGCCTTGAGGAGCAGGGTGTTGTCCTGGTGCGGGACGACCACGTCGTTGTCGCCATGGACGGCGAACATGGGGACCTTCGCGGCGGCGAGGCCGGCAAGATTGTCGGGCGGATTGAACTCCTTGAGGCGGGTCGTGAGTTCGGCTTCGGTCAGGCCGAAGTCAGCGAGCGTCTGGGCCTTCGAGTTCTTCAGCGGCCAGCTGGCGAGGTTGCAGACCGGATAGATGCCGATCCACGCCTTCACTTTGTCGGGATTCCGGAATGCCCAGGTGAGCGTCATCATGCCGCCGCGGCTCTGGCCGAGCAGGATCGGCTTGGGCGAGTAGCCGCGCTTGACCATCTCATCGTAGAACTTCGTGAACTGCGCCGCGCTGTTCGGGGCGCCGCGGACTTCGCCGAGGTCGTAGCCCGCGATGGCGATGCCGGCCTGCTGGCAGGCGTCGGCGTAGAGCTTATGCTGGACGATGGAAACGCCCCCATTGAGCGCGGGCGCATACCAGAGCCAGGGTTTGCCTTCCGCCGGCTTGGCCGCCGGGTGAATCACGGCCCTATGGCCATCGACCT
>CALEEU010000404.1 GCA_937875975.1 uncultured Opitutia bacterium
CCGGTCGACTTCCTCTGCGGCGACAAGTTCTCGCCTGATTCCAACACCCAGCCTGCCACCATGCAGTCCGGCATCCCTGCTGGCTGGGAAGGCATGGATTGCGGTCCTGAGTCCATCAAGCTGTACGAGGCCGCCATCGGCCGCGCCGGCACGGTGGTCTGGAATGGCCCCTGCGGCGTCTTCGAATTCGAAAAGTTCGCCGTCGGCTCCAAGGCCATGGCGGCGGCGGTGGCCAAGGCCACGGAGCGCGGCGCAATCACGATCGTCGGCGGCGGCGACACCGCCACGGCGGCCAAGAAGTTCGGCGTCGACACCAAGGTCTCGCATTGCTCGACGGGCGGCGGTGCTTCCCTCGAATACCTCGAAGGCAAGGTCCTCCCGGGCGTCGCGGCCCTCTCGGCCTGAACCTCGCCTCACCCGCTCCCACCCGCTCTCAAAACCACATCCATGTCCATACGCACTCCCCTCATCGCCGGTAACTGGAAGATGAACAAGACGGCCACCGAAGGCACTGACCTCGTCAAGGCCATCGCCGCCGCCGTCGGCACCGAATCTGCCGTCCAGATCGTTCTCTGCCCGCCCTTCACCGCGCTCTCCGCGGTCAGCGCCGCGGCCGAAGGCACCCACCTCGCCGTGGGCGCCCAGAACATGCATGACAAGACGAACGGCGCCTTCACGGGCGAAGTCTCGGCCGCCATGCTCCGCGACCTGCACGTCACGCACGTCATCCTCGGCCACAGCGAGCGCCGGGCGATCTTCGGCGAAGACGACGCCTTCATCAATCGCAAGGTCAACGCCGCCCTCGCCGCATCACTGAAGCCCATCCTCTGCGTCGGCGAGCTGCTCGCCGAGCGCGAAGCCGGCACCACGAACGCCGTGGTGAAGCGCCAGGTCGAACTCGGTCTCGCCGGTGTCCCCGCAGCTAAGGCCGAACAGGTCATCATCGCCTACGAACCCGTCTGGGCGATCGGTACTGGCAAGACCGCCACCCCGGCCATGGCCCAGGAAGTCCATGCCTTCATCCGCTCGCTGCTGGTTTCCCAGTTCGGCGCCGAGACCGCGGCTCGCGTCCGCATCCTCTACGGCGGATCCATGAAGCCCGATAACGCCGATGCCCTGCTCGCTGAGCATGATATCGATGGCGGCCTGATCGGCGGCGCCTCCCTCGAGGCCAAGAGCTTCGTCGACCTCGTCCAGAGTGCCGCGAAGTCGCTGACCCGCTAAGTCGGAGCCACTCGAGCTTAGGCCAGCGAATGGATTAGCCCCACTAGGGCTTTCCCTTCGCTGGCCTAATAGTTTGGAAAGGGCCCAATGCTGGGCAGGGAAGGGCTTTAATGAACTTAAACAATCGTTAGTTTGTAAATATATGCCATTCAGCATTTTATGATGTTAATTTACACTCAATTCACAGGTTCTTAGGGGTTCGGTTCTCAGGCTACCCCTGAAAAGCGACTAAAACCGCTTAAATTTGGGTTGCGAAGGGGTTCTGCCTTTCGTGCTTCTTCGGTCAAAAAACCCGCCAATCCATTCGTCTGAACGCGATGCGCAAACTCCTCGATTTTCTCAACCGCCCGGCCACTCGTGGCAACTTCTTCGCCCGGGCCGTCAACGCCGCCCCGTTGCAGATCCTCGTCTGCCTGCTCATCACTGCCGTGGTCGTCGCCGCCGCGGTCAACGAGTACGCCACGAACAAGTATCTGAACGTCGGATACACGCCGGATCAGCCCGTCGCGTTCGACCACTCCTTCCATGCCGGACCCGATTCTGTCCTGGGTCTCGATTGCCGCTATTGCCACAACTACGTGGACAAGTCTTCGCATTCCAACGTCCCGACGACCGGTACCTGCTGGAACTGCCATAGCCAGGTGAAGCCCGACAGCCCTGCGCTCGCGCTCGTGAAGAAAAGCATGGAGACCGGCGAAGCGATCCGCTGGGTCAAGGTGCACAAGGTGCCTGACTACGTTTACTTCAATCACGCCGTGCACGTGAACCGCGGCGTGAGCTGCGTCGAGTGCCACGGTCGCATCGACCAGCAGGTCGTCGTCGGCCAGCAGAAGTCGCTCAACATGTCCTTCTGCCTCGATTGCCACCGCAATCCCGAGCAGTTCCTGCGTCCCGTCGACAAGGTCACCGACCTCGCCTACAAGGCCGCTTCGCCTGCTGCGCAGACCGCGGACGGCACGAAGTTCGTCCACGACTGGAAGGTCAATCCGCCCCAGAGCTGCTCGGGCTGCCACCGCTAATCCCACACTTCTTTTCCGATGAGCAAGAAAGTCTTTGAACACCCTGCGGTCCAGCCCGGCGAGCCGACCGGCCCCTCTTACTGGCGCAGCCTCGACGAGCGCAACAAGTCGCCCGAGTTCCGCACCCGCGCCGAGCGCGAGTTCGTCGAAGGCGCCTCCGCCATCACCTCCGTCGAGCGTCGTGAGTTCCTGATGCTCATGGGCGCCTCCTTCGGCCTCGCCGGCCTCGGTCTCGCCGGTTGCCGCGAACCCCGCAATCACACGCTTCCTTACGCCAAGCAGCCGGAGAACACGATTCCCGGCGTCGCCACTTACTACGCTTCCTCTTTCCCCGGCGAGTTCGCCAATCAGCCGATCCTCGTCGAGACGCACCAGCACCGCCCGACCAAGATCGAAGGTAACCCGAGCCACCGCGCCAACGGCGGAGCTTCTTCGAAGTTCGCCCAAGCTAGCGTGCTCGACATGTACGACCCGGACCGCGCGCAGGCTTCCGTCGCCGCCGATGGCTCGGTCCTTTCCGTCGCCGCCGCCCGTGCGTTCGTGCGCGGTCTCGCCACCGCCGCCAAGGGCGACGCTGGTGCTGGCTTGGCCTTTCTCGCCCGTCCGTCCACTTCCCCGACGCGTGCCCGTCTCGTCGCCGGCCTCAAGGCAGCCTACCCGAAGGCACGCTGGGTCGAATACACGCCGGTCTCCCAGGATCGCGCCCACGCCGTCCTCGGCGCCCGCGCGCTGCCGGATTACGCCAAGGCCCGTCGCGTGCTGAGCCTCGACCGCGATTTCCTTGGGGCGCATGACGCCACCATCGAAGACACCCGCGCCTATTCCTCCGCCCGCCGCGCCGATACGGCGGAGCAGGCTGAGAAGATGACGCGTCTCTACGTCGTCGAATCCACCTTCTCGCTGACTGGCGCCGCCGCCGATCACCGCCTCCGCGCCTCGTCCTCGCACATCTCCGGCCTCGCGATTCTCTTCGCCGCCGAAGTCCTCGCTCAGACCGGCAACGCCGCCGCCGCTTCCCTTAAGGGCAAGGTCTCTGGCATCAATGTCGACGCCAAGTGGGTGACCGAATGCGCCGCCGACCTCGTCAAGGCCGCCAAGGGCGAAGCCCTCATTGTCGCCGGCGAACATCTCTCCGCTGACGCGCAGCGCGCCGTCTTCCTTGCGAACCAGGCCCTCGGTGCCGCCATCAAGTATGTCGCCGCACCGGCTCCTTCGTCGCTGACGATTGCTGCCCTCGCCGCCAAGCCGGCTGACACTCTTGTCATCCTCGGTGGCAACCCTGCTTACGATGCTCCGGCTGACGTCGACTTCGGCGCCGCCATCAAGGCCGCCAAGTCGGTCGTTCGCCTCGGTTATCATGGCGCCTCTTTCGACGAGACCTCCGCCGCCGTGAAGGCCGCGGGTGGTACCTTCCTCGCTGCTTCGCACTACCTCGAGAGCTGGTCTGACGGTCGCACGCTGAGCGGCGTCTACGTCCCGGTGCAGCCGATGATCGACCCGCTGTTCGCGACGGTCACCGAGCTCGATATCCTCGCTCCGTTCGCCGGCGCCGACAAGGACGCCCACGCGCTCGTCCGCGAGACCTTCAACTCGCTGTCGAAGAATGTTTCTGATGAAGCCTTTGCCGCTTGGCTCGCCGAGGGCGTCCTCGCCGGTTCCGCCTTCGCCGCCGCCAAGCCCGCTGTCAGCGCCGAGCAGATCAAGGCCTTCGCCGCTCCGGCCCTTTCGTTCGACTCCCTCGAAGTGCGCCTCCTGCCCAGCGTCCACTCGGGTGACGGTCAGTACGCCAACAACGGCTGGCTCGCCGAGGCTCCGGATCCCATGTCCAAGACGGTCTGGGAAAACGTCATCCTCGTCAGCCCGAAGTTCGCCGCCAAGCTCGCCATCGAGCCGTCCGAAGCATTCATCAATAAGATTGGTGGCGAAGCCGACTTCCTGCACACCGGCGCGCTCAACCGTAATATCAACCAGCTCGTCGATGGCCGCCTCATCTGCCGCGTCGCTACGCTGACTCTCGGTGACAAGACCGTCACCGGTCCGCTCTTCATTATGCCGGGTATGGCTGACTTCACCGTCGGCCTGCAGCTTGGCTTCGGTCGCCGCGTGGCCGGCCGCATCGCCACGCGCGTCGACGAACGCCTCGCTGGTCGCATCACTGGCAACGGCTTCGACACCTATCCTTTCGTCTCCGCCTCCGAGCCTTCCGTCCGTACGGGCGTGAAGCTCACCCTCACCAGCGCCACCGTGGCGGTCTGCAACATGCAGGACCATTGGTCCATGGAAGGCCGCGACATCATTCGCGAAGGTAACGTCGAAGACCTGAAGAAGAACGCGGATTTCGCCAAGCTCGGTATCGATGGCCACGCCCCGGCCGTCTACGGCAAGGATGGCAACATGGCTCCGGCCGACAAGGCCAAGACGACCCCGCGAGGAAACTCCGCCTACGAGCACCCGGCCCACGCCGTTGCTCCCAACGTCGCCGTCTGGAAGGGCCACGAATCCGAATTAGTGCTCCAGCAGTGGGGCATGTCGATCGACCTCAACACTTGCACGGGTTGCAACGCTTGCGTGACCGCCTGTCAGTCCGAGAATAACATCCCGGTCGTCGGCCGCGAGCAGGTGCTCAAGGGCCGCAACATGCACTGGATTCGCCTCGACCGCTACTTCTTCGACGGTCGCGCCGCCGCCGGTAACGTAATCCCTGAAGACCCGCAGGTTACCTTCATGGGTGTCGCCTGCCAGCATTGCGAAACCGCCCCGTGCGAGACCGTCTGCCCGGCCAACGCCACCGTCCACGACGACCAGGGTCTTAACACCATGGCGTACAACCGTTGCATCGGTACCCGCTATTGCGCGAACAACTGTCCCTATAAGGTCCGTCGTTTTAACTTCCTCGACTTCAATAAGCGCGTCGACGGCCACTACTACGAAGGCCCGCTCGGCCCCGAGAAGACCGTCAAGGATCCGGCCGACCTGCCGCAGCTGCAGAAGAACCCCGACGTCTCCGTGCGTATGCGCGGTGTCATGGAAAAGTGCACCTACTGCGTCCAGCGCATCCAAGAAGCCAAGATTCAGGCCAAGGTCCGCGCCCGCAATTCGGCCGACATCAACGTCCGCGACGGCGTCATCCAGGTCGCCTGCCAGCAGGCTTGCCCGGCCGGCGCGATCGAGTTCGGCGACATCACCGACCCGAAGTCCCGCGTCGCCAAGGCCAAGGCCTCGACCCGTTCCTACGGCGCGCTGACCTACCTCAACACCCGCCCGCGCACGACCTACCAGGCCAAGCTGCGTAATCTCAACCTCCGGATGCCCGGCGCCAACCTCGTCCCGCTTTCTCGGGTCGAGATGGACGGCCGCGCCTCGCACGGCGCCCCCGCGCACGGCGACGTCCACGCGAAGCCCGCCCATGGTGCTGCGCATCACGCCAAATAATCCTTAACGACTACCCGTCCCATGGCTCACGCCCACGACAGCTCTTCCGAGCGCCCCGCGATCCTCGATAAGGTTCGCCCAGCCGAGCTCCCGCGCTCCCCGCTGATTCTCAACAACCGGGGCTTCCATTGGATCACCGACAAGGTCTGCGGCATCGTCGAAGAAGAGACCCCGCTCTGGTGGAAGATCATGTTCGGCGTCGCGCTCTTCGTCGCGTCGTTCACGTTCATTGGCCTCGGCTACCTCGTCTCGACCGGCACTGGTACCTGGGGCCTGCGATCGCCCGTGGGTTGGGGTTGGGCTATCGTCAACTTCGTGTTCTGGGTCGGCATCGGCCACGCCGGCACACTGATCTCGGCGATCCTCTGCCTCCTTCGCCAGAAGTGGCGCACGTCCATCAATCGCGCTGCCGAAGCCATGACCATCTTCGCGGTCTGCTGTGCCGGACTCTTCCCACTCTTCCACGTCGGTCGCGTCTGGTTCGGCTGGTGGCTTCTGCCTCTGCCTAATCAGAACGGTATCTGGCCGCAGTTCCGCTCCCCGCTCGAGTGGGACGTCTTCGCGGTCTCGACCTACTTCACTGTCTCCACGCTCTTCTGGTACATGGGCATGATCCCTGACCTTGGCGCAATCCGCGACCGTGCGACGACCTGGTGGCGCAAGGCCTTCTACAGCCTGCTGGCCATGGGCTGGCGCGGCGGTAACCGCCAGTGGTCGAACTTCGAGATGGCTTACCTGCTCCTCGCGGGCCTCTCGACGCCCCTCGTGCTTTCCGTGCATACCATCGTTTCGTTCGACTTCGCCGTCTCGAACGTCCCTGGCTGGCACACGACCATCTTCCCTCCGTACTTCGTCGCTGGCGCCATCTTCTCCGGCTTCGCGATGGTGCTGACCCTGATGCTGCCTCTGCGCGCGATCTATCGCCTGCATGACGTCATCAACCAGTACCACATCGACAACATGTGTAAGATCATCTTGGCCACGGGCACGATGGTCGGCTACGCGTACGCCACCGAGTTCTTCATCGCGGCCTACTCCGGCAACGTCTACGAAAAGTTCGCTTTCGTGAACCGCGCCTTTGGCCAGTACTGGTGGGCTTACTGGATCATGGTGTCCTGTAATGTGATCACCCCGCAGCTCTTCTGGTTCAAGAAGGTTCGCGAGAATCATTCCCTCGTCTGGATCATCTGCCTCTTCGTTAACGTCGGTATGTGGTTCGAACGCTTCGTAATCACCTGTACTTCGTTGGCCAACGACTACCTGCCGTCCAGCTGGGGTTACTACAGCCCGACGATCGTGGATATCTTCACGTTCTTCGGTACCTTCGGCTTCTTCTCGGTGCTCTTCCTTCTGTTCATCCGCTTCCTTCCGCTGCTCCCGATGGCCGAATTGAAGATGGTCGCGCCGCAGGCCGACCCCCACGCCCACTGATTCCCGCCGCCCAACGACCATGAACGAACGTAACGAACGCATCCACGGCGTGGCCTGCACTTTCCGCAAGGTCTCCGACGTGTTTCACGCCGCCGAGAAGGTGCGCGATGCCGGCTGGAAGAACTGGGACGTGCACACGCCTTTCCCGATCCACGGTATGGACCAGGCCATGGGCCTGCCTCGCTCCCCCGTCCCGCGCCTGACCTTGCTGGGCGGCGTCACCGGTTTCATCACCGGCTGCCTCCTCACCTGGTACATGAACTCGTACGACTACCCGCTGATTGTCGGAGGTAAGCCCTACTGGAGCGTGATCTTCCCGTTCCCGGTGCTCTACGAGTGCACGATTCTGTTCGCCGCCTTCGGCACCTTCTTCGGCCAGTTCATCTTCAACCGCCTGCCGCGTCACAACCATCCTCTGTTCGACCTCCCGAACTTCGCCCGCGTGTCGGACGACACGTTCATGATCGTCCTCGAGGCCCGCGACCCGCAGTTCCACCTCGATGAGTCGCGTAACTTCCTCCAGTCGCTCGGCGGCCAGGAGATCACCGTCATCCGCGACTAATCCGCACCCATGAGCCGCTATCTCGCATTCCTCGCCGTCGCTGTCGTCGCCACGATCAGCTTCCTCGGTTTCCAGGGCAAGAAGTCCAAGGACACGCCCGTCTATGTCTTCGACGACATGGACTACCAGAACAAGTACAAGGCCCAAGGGGAAAACGCCTTCTTCGCCGACGGCCGTGACGCGCGTCCGCCCGTCACCGGCACCGTCGCCCGCGGCACCGGCCTCGAGCCGACCAAGGTCTTCTCGGCCGGCTACCAGCGCGCCGAATCCCTGAATCCTTCCTTCGTCACCGGCAAGGACGCCAAGGGCACCTTTATCGCCGGCTTCCCGGAGAAGTCGCTCAGCTTCACCAACGGCAAGCTCAACGACTACAAGGTCAGCCAGTACACCCTCGACGTAGGTCGCGGCAAATTCCAGATCTACTGCGCCGTCTGTCACGGCCAAGCCGGCGACGGTAACGGTATCATGAAGGTGCGCTCCGCCATCGAAGGCGATGCTGCCATCGTCACGATCGCCAGCCTCCAGACGCCGCTCATCCGCGCCTATCCGAACGGTCAGCTCTACGACGTCGTTACCAACGGCAAGAACACGATGATGGGATACGGCGACAAGCTTTCCCCTGAGGAGCGCTGGGCTGTCGTGGCCTACGTGCGCGCTTTGCAACTCTCGCAGAACTGCCCGCCCGAACTCGTCCCCTCCGCCGTGAAGGCCCAAATCAAGTAATTCGCCATGAGCTCCTCTTCGCCTCACGCCCTGACCGCCCACTGGAAGAAATTCCTGGCCCTCGGCGTCGTCGCCTTGGCCGTCGTCTGGGTCTTCGCCTGCGTCGGCGTGGCCCACCACGAGAACCGCCAGGCTCTTTCCGTCCTCGTCGGATCGCTGTTCTGGATCTCGATCCTGATTGGCATGCTGTTGCTCACGATGATCACCCGACTCTTCGACGCCGGCTGGGCTCCGCTCATCCGACGCAACTGGGAGCTCCTCATTATCGCTTTGCCGGTCGTGATTCTCCTCGGCGTCGTACCGCTGGCCTTCAGTACCGACTTCCGCCACGCCCTCTGGGATTGGACGAACGCCGAACATTTGCTCCCGGGTGGACATGCCGTTGGCCATGACCCGATCCTGCAGGCTAAGAGCTGGTTCCTGAACGAGAAGTTCTTCCTCATCCGCATCGCCCTCTACGTCCTGGTCTTCGGCGTGCTCGCCATCCTCCTCCGCCGCTGGTCGTTCGCCCAGGACACTGACCGCACTGCCGGACACACGCATCGCCTGCATGCCGTCTCCGCCGTGGGCATCCCGCTCTCGGCCGTGGCGCTCACCATGCTGGCCTTCGACTGCCTGATGGCCCTCTCGTACCACTGGTTCTCGACCATGTACGGTGTGTGGTTCTTCGCACTCTCCATCCGTCTGGCCCTCGCGGTCACGGTGATCCTCACCTACAAGCTGTCCAACGGCGGCTGGCTCGACGGCCTCCTCAACCAGGCCCACCGCCACGTGCTGGGCTGCCTCATGCTGGCCTTCACGGTCTTCTGGGCCTACATCAGTTTCTCGCAGTACTTCCTGATCTACACCGCGAACATCCCGGAAGAGACCTTCTGGTATAACATCCGCGAGATCGATGCCGCGACCGGCCTTAAGAGCGAGTGGTGGGGTGTCTCGATGTACCTCATCTTCGGCTTCTTCCTCCTGCCGTTCCTGTCCCTGCTGTTCTACCGCACGAAGATCGTCGCTGGCCGTCTCCTGACGGTGGCATGGATCATCGTGATTGGCGGGCTCGTCGATCTCTGGTTCAACGCGCTACCTCGCCAGGTCTATGATAAGTCGACCCCGGAAGGCTTCGTCGTGACGCCGTTCCTTACGCCCTCCCTCTTCCTCGATCTGGCCGCGATCCTTGGCTTCGGCGGTATCGTCTTCGCAATCTACCTACGTGGCGCCGCCAAGCACGAGACCATCCCCGTCCACGATCCCCGCATCCTCGAGTCCATCAACTATCATGAGTGAACAACCTTCCTCCGGGAGTCGCCCGCTGCTTCCCGGCCAGATCGCCTCCTGGCTGCGTCTCGTCTGTTTCATCGCCGCCGCCTTGATTGTGACCGCCTACGCGTACCTCGCTGTCCGCCAAGCCCCGAACGAGGAAGCCGATCGTCGCCAGGCCCAGAAGACCCTGCGTGCCGATAACGCCAAGAAGGGCCTCGCGCTTATCACTGAGCCCGGCCGCAACGCCGACGGCACCTATCGCATTCCGGTCAAGGACGCCGCCGCCCTCATCGCCGCCGACATCAAGGTCGTCGCGAAGATCCAGGCCGCGGCTGCCCCGGCTCCTGCGGCCGTTCCCGCCGCTCCTGCGGCGGCTGGTGCCTTCGTGAAGGCTTCCGACGAGCAGATGAAGCGTGGCGTTGCGGTCTATGCGCGCACCTGCATTGCCTGCCACCAGCCGACGGGCATGGGCCTACCGCCCGTGTTCCCTCCGCTCGCCAATGCTCCGATTGCCGTGGGTAACCCGGAGCTCCCGATCAAGTTCATCCTCCAAGGCCTGATGGGCCCAATCACCGTCGGAGGCACGACCTACAACAGCATGATGCCTCCTGTGCCCGGCGTCAGCGACGGCGATATCGCCGACGTGCTGACTTACGTCCGTCAGAGCTTCGGCAACAAGGGTAACCCGGTTTCCGCCGACCAGGTGAAGGCCGTCCGTGCTGCTACCGCTGGTCGTACGGCGATGTGGACCACTGCCGAGCTCGGCCTCAAATAATCTCCCACTTACTTTAACCGATGACTCAGGAAAACCGTTCCGGCCGCCCGCAGGGCCGTCCCCCCGAAGGCGACTCGCGTCTCACGCGGACCGAGAGCCAGCTCCGTGGTCCGTTCCTTCTCTTCTTCATCTCCTCGGTGATCTGGCTGCTCGCGGCTTCGGTCCTCGGCGTGATCGCAGCCTTGCAGCAGGGGTCGCTCGCTGGCGGCCCTTTCCGCGACTGCGAAATCCTCACCTACGGGCATGTCGCCGCCGCTCAGCATAACCTCTTCGTCTATGGCTGGGGCTTCAACGCCTTCTTCGCTCTTAATCTCTGGCTGCTTTCGCAGCTCGGTCGTTTTGAGCTCCGTAACGGCTGGCTCGCTACCCTTGGTGGCGTGTTTTGGAATCTCGCCCTCACTTACGGCGTGGTCCTAATCTTCGCCGGCAATCAGACGGGTTTTGCGCTCTTGGAATTTCCGCGCGAAGTCGGACCGGTGCTTGCCGTCGCCTTCCTGCTCGCCGGCTTCTGGCCGATCGTCGCCTTCGCGCGTCGCCCTACGGGTCACACCTTCGCTTCGCAGTGGTTCGTGGTCGCCGCCTCGTTCGCCTTCCCGTTGACCTACCTCCTGGCTCAGCTGCTCATCCTCTGGCAGCCGGCTTCGGGCGTGGTCCAAGCCATCGCCCACAGCTGGTTCGTCTCGAACCTTCTTCACCTCTGGTTCGGCGCTTCCGCCCTTGCCGCCGTCTATTACTTCCTGCCGAAGGTGCTTGGTCGTACCATCAGCGGTTACTATCTCGCCCCCGTGGCCTTCTGGTCGTTCGTCCTCTTTGCGGGTTGGACTGGTCCGTCCGCCCTCATCGGCGCCCCGGTCCCGCTTTGGCTCCAGTCCGTCGGCGTCGTCGCCTGCGCGATGTTGATTATTCCGGTGATTATTACCGCCATCAATTTCCATGGCACGCTTTCCTCCGAAGGCGGCTGGTCCCGGGCTTGGAATGACACCACGCTGCGCTTTGTGAGCTTCGGCGCTGTGGCCTTCACGCTCTTTGGCGTCCTCAATACGGTCTTTGGTTTCCGTGGTTATAACTCCGTGGTCCGCTTCACTTCCTTCGCCGCCGGCCAGGAACAGCTGCTGACCTACGCGTTCGCATCGATGGTCCTCTTCGGTGCCACCTACTTCGTACTGCCTCGCCTCACTGGCTCGCGCTGGCCCTCCGCCAAGCTCGTCCATGTGCACTTCTGGGCCACCGCCCTCGGCGCCATCGCTACAATCATCGCCTTGCTCGTCGGTGGTTGGGAGAACGGCAAGCAGCTCGCTGACGCGTCAGTTTCTTTCCAGCAGGTCGCTAAGGCCGGTTCCACCTGGAATGCCGTGCTGAGCGTCTCCGCGGTGCTCCTGCTCGTCGGCCACGTTGCCTTCGCGCTCAACGCTTTCGGCATGATCCTCAAATCTTCCGCGCCGGCTTCCGCTGGCCGCCACGACTAATCCGGACACCCCATGAAGAATCTTAACTCTCTCCTGGCCGGCATCTTCCTCGCCGTTGCTTTTCCCTTTGGCGTGCTGGTCATCAGCAGCCAAGTTCAGCTCGGCTCGCTGGGTCCCGCTCCCGCTGAAGAAGGTGGCCCTCTCTTCCCATCCCGTGAGCCTGGCCTAGCCATCCAGGGACGCGCGGTCTATGTCTCTCTTGGTTGCGTTAGCTGCCACACCCAGCAGGTCCGTCCGGCCGGGCAGGGTAGCGACATCGCCCGCGGTTATGGCGTCCGTCCTTCGGTAGCTCGCGACTACGTCCAGCAGAAGCCGGTCCTCCTCGGCGAACGCCGCATCGGTCCGGACCTCGCCAACTATGGCGCTCGTGCCAAGGGACTCGATGGCGTGCACGCTGCGA
Organism: uncultured Opitutia bacterium; assembly: GCA_937875975.1. Classification (GTDB taxonomy): domain Bacteria; phylum Verrucomicrobiota; class Verrucomicrobiia; order Opitutales; family UBA953; genus UBA953. The sequence goes on from CALEEU010000404.1 coordinate 12,287, forward strand.
TCAAACACGACGGACAGTTCACTTTCCTCTATGCTGGAGAAAAGGGGCACGAAGTTCCCACCGAACGCGCCATCGCCCTGGCCGCCTATCTCCAATCCCTCCGTCAGGATTATTCCTCGCCGGAAGCCAAACTGAAGCAGTGAACCCATGAACGACCGTAACCGTCATCCTGATAACAACCGCCCTCGCCGGGGTCCCTCTGGCGCTGGTTCCGAAGGCCCTTCCGACGGACGCTTGGTGGAGGTTCACTCGCAGCTCTCCCGCGACAAGGACGAGCCGGCCGAGGGTTTCTCCCTGACGCCGATTTTCATCGTCTTCCTCTTCTGCGGATTTGGCTTCTGGGCCGGCCTCTACCTCACCCAGAACTCGGGTAATTTTGCTCCAAGCGCCTTCGACCTGAATGCCCCTAAGGCCGCCGTCGCCGGCGGTCCGGTGGCCTTCGAGCCCGATGCCGCCAAGGGCGAGAAGCTCTTCCTCGCCAACTGCGCCGCCTGTCACCAGGCGACCGGTCTCGGCGTCCCCGGCGCTTTCCCTCCGCTGGCCAAGTCCGCTTGGGTGGCCGGTTCGGAAGAACGTGTCATCAAGGCCATCCTCGCCGGTCTCGCCGGAGAAATCGAGGTCAACGGCGTGAAGTATAATGGCAATATGCCGAACATCGGCGCGGGCCTCAAGGACGCGCAGATCGCCCACATCGCCACCTACGTCCGCCAAGCTTGGGGCAACACCGCCGAGCCCGTCATGGACACTAAGGTCGCCGAAGTCCGCAAGGCCATTGGTAACCGCGCACAGTACATTCCCGCTGATCTCCTGAAGGAGCACCCGCTCGAGACCAAGTAAGGTCTCGTCTCAGGCGGTAACAAAAAGGCCCGGGAGTTATCCCGGGCCTTTCTTATTGGGCTTTCGCCCTGCCTCAGGAGTGCTTCTTGATGAAGGCGGCGATGTCACCCTTAGGGCGAGCGCCGACCATCTTGTCCACGACCACCCCGTTCTTGTAAAGGAATAGGGCAGGGATGGAGTTTACGCCCAGCTGCTGGGCCAAGGCCTGATTGGTGTCCACGTCGACCTTCACGATCTGGACGGCTCCGTTCATCTCGGTGGCGAGCTGATCGAGCACGGGGCCGATCTGCTTGCATGGGCCGCACCACGTGGCCCAGAAGTCCACCAGGACGGGGACGGTCGACGCCTTGATGGTGGCGTCGAAGTTGGTGTTATCGAGATTCAGGATGAGATCGGAGGCCATGAAAGAGACTTAACCTTTGGATTTGACGAAGAGTTCGAGCGCGAGAAACACCACGCCAACTAGCGAAGCCGCAAGGGCGAGGACGTCAAACGCGGCGGCGACATTACCGACGTTGCGATTGGCGGCCGGAGCAGCGGCCGGACGAGGAGCCGCGGCGGGGGCGGGAATCGCAGACGGAGCTGGGATGGCGGCAGGCGGCGGAGGAATCACGGCGCCAGCGTCGGTGGCGGGAGGAGGCGGGGGGACGAAGCCAGCTGGCTTTGAGAGTTTAAGCTTAGGCGCCTGTGCAGCGGAGTTGTCACCGTCAGCAGGAGGAGGAGGCGGGGGAGGGGGCAGCTCGTTGCTCATTTTTTGGGAGAGTCAGTCAAATCCTGCGAAAGAGGTGAGTCAACCCGTCTGTGGCTCCTTTTTGGCTTAGGCGCCGCGGTCGTGCTTGCGGAGCAGGTCGGCCAGCTCCTCCGGGTGGGCTTCGGCGATGGTCCGGCCCTTACGACTGAGGTCTTCGGAGGTCTTAATCACCGTCTCGGTCATCCGTTCGTGCGTATCTTCCGAGCCGCCCACGAGATTGAAGCCTTCGCCCCGGGTGATGCGCTTATGCTTATCCTGGGCATCAAGACCGATGCCTAGCAGATGGTTGGAAGGACGCTTGGCGCGAGCCATGGTCATAGTCTGGCCGGACTGGCGGCGGATTCAAGCCCGCGGCTCAGTTAGCCTCGCCGGCGGGCTCGTCGAACTCCGACTTGCCTTCGAGGGCTTCGCCGGCGTTGGGCACGGCGGCGGCTTCGGCTTTGGAGCAGTTGATCTCCGCGAAGGCGGCATCTTGCTCTAAATTAAGCTTTCCGAGGCGCGCCAACTCAAGGCAGGCGAGGAAGGTGGCTACGAGGAAACCGATGGTCGGACGTTCGGGCAGCAAACTGGTGAAGGCGAACGTGGCCTCGGTCTCGAGTCGGGCGAGAATCGTCTCCATCCGGTCGGATACCGTGACGGTCTCGGTCGTGATATTACCCGGCTGGATACGTTCAGCCAGGCGGCGCAGGACGAGGTTGAAGGTGTTCCAGAGTTCGATGCGGTCGGCCGGGGCGACGGGTCGCGCGACGGCGTCTTCGCCTTGAGGCTGGATGACATGGCGGCCGAGCAGGCCCTGACGGTCGTCGACGAGGCCGCGGATGATCGCGGCGGTCTCCTTGACGCGCTTATACTGGATGAGCTGCTGGACGAGCGCCCAGCGAGGATCGTGCCCTTCGTCGGCGACTGCGACTTCCTCTTCCGGGCGGCTTTCGACTGGAAGGAGCATGCGGCTCTTGATGTACATGAGCGTCGCCGCCATGACGAAGAAGTCACCGGCGAGCTCGAGATTATCCTTCTCCTGGGTCCGTAGGATTTCGAGATACTGCTGCGTGACCTTCTCGATCGGGATATCGTAGATATCGATCTCGTTCTTGCGGATCAGGAACAGGAGCAGGTCCAGCGGGCCTTCAAAGACGTCGAGGCGGATCGGGAGGTCAGCCGGCGGCAAAATGCCGTCTTCGGGGATCGAAGGGGAGTCTGGAGGGATGTCCGTCACGCTCAGAACTTGAATAATCTAGCCCGCAGTTGGAAGCCCAATGAGCTCTTACCGTTGTTAATCGGGTCGAGTCGCTGCATGACGCCGTATTCGAGCTCCCAGGAGTTCGCGATGCGCTGGATGATGCCGATGCTTTCGTAAGTGGTCTGGCCGGCCAAGGCGTCGTAGTTGAGTGTGGCGACGAGCGAATAGATCGAATTCAGGGTCACGCGGCCTTCCCAGATAAGCTGGCGGGCTTGGGTGATCTCACGGAGCTCGACCCAACTCACGGAGGTCTGCCAGAAGTCGCCGGAGTTGAAGGCGATGCTCTGGATGGATTCGAGCGGGGCGCCGCCACCGTTAGGCAGGCGGAGGCCCGAGCTCAGGGTGACCCAGGGGGCGGGCGTCAGGCTGATCGCGCACTGGAGGTCGCTGCGGCCCGTATCAGCGGCCGTCGGGCCTTCGCGCCAATCGGCAAAGAGGTCCGCCCGAGCGAGCTCACGGGTGCCAAACTTGGCATCGCGGGTCTCGAGGGTGTTGCGCAGGCCGAAGCGGACGACCTGGCGGTCCGTCGTGGAGGCGGGGTCGAGGCGGTCGGCGAGGTCGACCTCTTCCAAGGCCGAGGCGGTGACGGTACGCTGCGTCATGGGCACGGTGCCGATTTCTCGGTCAGCGCCAGGCATGACGCGGTATTGCAGGAGGGGCCGGATGCTGTGGCGCATCCCGTCGATGCCCCACTTATTCGCCACGAGATCCCAGGAGCCGGTCGCGAGGCCTTCCAGGTCGAAGCCGGTCTGGGCGATGACTTTGGCGGTGGTGCCGTTGCCGTTGATGCCTTGGGACCAGCCCGTGGCGCGGACGCCGGCTACGGGCTTGAAGGTCAGCCAATCGTTAAGGGCGAAGGTGCGGTTGACGCCGTAATAGGTGTCCAGCCGGGCGGTCGACCAAGCCCCGCTTGCGAGCGTGGCCGTCTGGAAATTGGCGAGGGGCAGATCGGCCGACGGACGTTCGGAGAAGTAGCCTAAGCTCACGAAGCTGCGGCGATTCCAATCGCTACCGTCAATCGCTTGCTGCGGAAGGTCGAAGCGGAACTCAGGAAGTCTCTGGACGATGTCCTGATAGTTATCCGCCTTGGCCGTGAGCGAGGCCGAGAGGTAACCGCCGGCGTAGGGCGCGGAGACTTCGAAGTTCGCCTGCGGGTTGCCGGTTTCGCGGATGAGGTTGGGGCGGAAGTCGCGCATGAACCCGGGGTCCGACTGGGCGAAGATATTACCGGCGAACTCGACGCCGTCGACGGTGCGTCCATTGACTTCGCCGAACAGGAAGGCGCGCTGGCGATCCGGGGTGCGACCATAGGCATCGACCAGCAGGCCGCCTCGGTCGCTGATATAGCCACTCTCGAAATCGCCCTTCCAGACGATGCCGCCCTCAGGCTGCTTCGAGTTATTGTAGCGCAAGGCCGGACCGACGAGGATGCCAGACTTGCCGTAGATATCGAGCAGGCCGCCGACCCAAAGGGAAGGGGACTGGCGCATCAGGAACGTGGAGCGCAGGTAGCGTCCCTGGTGATCTTCGCTACCGGTGTTCAGGTAAAGGTCGTAAGGGATGTCGCGATAGCCGTCTTGTGCGTAGTACGGAAGATTGAAGAACGGCAGGCCGGCCACGTGAGGAGTGACGCTGCGGAGCCTAAGGCGGTCGTCGGCTTCCGTGTAGGCCGCCTCGGAGATTTTCAGGTGCATGCCGAGCTGCTCAGGTTCGCTGTTCCACATGCGCAGTCCGCGCATGGTCTTATCGCCTTTGACGATTTTCAGCGTGTCCGCGGTGAAGTAGAGGGGCGCCCGGCCGAAACGGACGTTGGTGGCGACGATGGTGTCATTGCGCGGATCGGCTTCGATCTTGTCGCCGATGATCCGAAGGTTCTTGGTGGCGTACACGACGTTGCCTTCGGCGACGATGGTGCCGGTACGGTAGTCGAAGCGGATCTTCTTGGCGTCGATGGTCGCGTCCTTGCTTTCGAGGTGGGCGTTGGTGGCGACGACGATCTTGCCGCCTTCTTCCGGGGCGAAGCTGTCGGCGACGATGTTGGGGGCCACCTCGGCGAGCTTGGCGACGACTTGGGCGGGGTCAGCCGCCATGGCCGCCACGGTCAGGGAGAGGCTTGCGGCAAGAATCCAGAAACGACGGCCAGGCATCCTATGAGAGTTGTCGCTCCGGGGTTTCCCTCAAGTATTTTCGGGCAATGAGCGCTTGCCGACTCACTGCCCTGAGAGGAGTCTTCTGGGATGCGCCTCAGCCCAGCAGAGTTGACCGCCCTGGTGGACGCCAAGGAGACCTCTCCGCACCGCTTCCTGGGCCTGCATCCGCTGGTCGGGGGAGGTCTGGTCGCCCGCTCGCTCTTCCCTTGGGCGAGCGCCTGTGAATTGGTCCCGGACGGTCCGATCAAGCCCGTCCCGATGAAGCAGCTGCATGCGAGCGGCGTCTTCGAGGTCGAACTGCCTGGCACGGTGCTTTTCCGTTATCGCTTCCGCGTGACGTATCCCGATGGCGTGAGCCGCCTCGTCGACGACCCGTATCGCTTCCTGCCGACGATCTCGGAAGACGACCTCTTCCTGCTCGGCAAGGGTGACGATCACCGCGCCCACTATAAGCTGGGCTCCCATGTCCGCACCCTCGATGGCGTGCTGGGCGTCTCGTTCGCCGTCTGGGCTCCCTCCGCCCGCCGCGTCTCGGTCGTCGGCGACCATAATCTCTGGAACGGCCACGCCCACCCGATGCGTAATCTGGGGGCTTCCGGTATCTGGGAGCTCTTCATCCCCGGCGTCCATGCCGGTGCCCGTTACAAGTACGAGATCGTCGGTCCGCACGACTCTACGCCTTTCCTGAAGACGGATCCCTACGGCCTGCATTTCGAGCCTTCGCCGAACCACGCCGCCATCGTCTGCGATCTTTCGAAGTTCGTCTGGAACGACGCAGCTTGGATGGAAGCCCGTCGCAGCCGCGACCTGCGCTCCCGCCCGATGTCGGTCTACGAGGTGCACCTGGCCTCTTGGCGCCGCGTTCCCGAAGAAGGCGGCCGTGTGCTCGGTTACCGCGAACTCGGCGAACAGCTCGCCGCCTATTGCGTGAAGATGGGCTTCACGCACGTCGAACTAATGCCTCCCTCCGAGCACCCGTTCGACGGCTCGTGGGGCTATCAGGTCACAGGCTTCTACGCGCCGACGCATCGCTTCGGCTCGCCGCTCGACTTCATGACGATGGTCGACGCACTCCATCGGGCGAACATCGGGGTGATCGTCGATTGGGTCCCGGCGCATTTCCCGCGCGACTTCTTCGCGCTGGCCCGCTTCGACGGAACGCATCTTTACGAACATGCCGACCCGCGTCTGGGTGAACACCAGGACTGGGGTACGCTGATCTTCAACTATGGTCGCCACGAGGTCCGCGGCTTCCTGGTCTGCTCCGCGCTCTCTTGGCTCGAGCGTTTCCACGTCGACGGCCTGCGCGTCGACGCGGTGGCTTCGATGCTCTACCTCGACTACTCCCGCAAGGCCGGCGAATGGGTTCCGAATCGCTACGGTGGCCGTGAGAACATCGAGGCGATTGAATTCCTCAAGCAGGTGAACTCGCTGGTGCACCTCTACCAGCCCGGCGTCGCGATGATCGCCGAGGAATCCACGTCCTTCCCGGGCGTGACGAAGTCCGTCCCCGAAGGCGGCCTGGGCTTCGACTTCAAGTGGAACATGGGCTGGATGCACGACACGCTCGACTACTTCCGCCAGGACCCGCTTTTCCGTAAGTTCAACCACGATAAGCTCACGTTCGGCATGCTCTACCAGTGGACCGAGGCCTTCGTGCAGTCGTTCTCGCATGACGAGGTCGTCCACGGCAAAGGCTCGCTCATCGGCAAGATGGGCGGCGGCGATGACGCCACGAAGGCGGCGAACCTCCGCTGCCTGCTGGCCTTGCAATGGTCTTGGCCAGGCAAGAAGACCCTCTTCATGGGCTGTGAATTCGGTCAGTTCGCCGAATGGAAATATGACGCCTCCCTCGACTGGCACCTGCTCGATTACCCGATTCATCTCGGCGTCCAGCGTCTCGTCGCCGACCTGAACAAACTTTATGTCGCTGATGCCGCTCTCTCTGAGAACGAGCTGCGTCCGGAAAGCTTCAACTGGCTCGTCGCCGACGACGGCGCGCAGAGCGTGCTGGCGTTCGAACGTCGTGGTCGCGATTGCGCGTGGACAGTCGCGGGTAATTTCACGCCGGTCGAACGCACCTACCGCCTCGGCGTGCCTTTCCCAGGACGATGGGAAGAGGCCCTGAATACCGACTCGAAACACTATGCCGGCCACGGCCTCGGCAACCTCGGTGGCGTCGAAGCCGAGAACATTCCGTGCCAAGGACGTCCTTACTCCATCGAAGTCCGCTTGCCGGGTCTTTCGATGGTCATCTTCCGCCAGTCATCGTCGAAGCTGAAGGCCTGAGCATGTCCCGCTCCGAACTCTTCCGTCGCCACGTCGCGGCCGATCCCGCGAACCCGCTGTTCCGTTTCTCCCTCGGCCAGGCGCTCTTCACCGAAGGCGACGCCGCCGGCGCCGTCGAGCACCTCCGTCTCGCCGCGGCTTCCAAGGCGGACTGGATGATGCCCCGCATCCTGCTGGGCAAGAGCCTGCTCGCCGCAGGCGACCGCGAGGGCGCCAAGGCCGCTTTCGCGGACGCGCTCGCGCTCGCCGTGTCGCAGGGACACGAGGAGCCGGAAGCGGAACTGCGGGCCCTGCTCGCGACCCTCTGAGGGTTTACTCGACGCGCTCCAGGATCACGCGGCGGAGGTCCATGACCGCGGCCTTGGCCTTCTTGACGGGGCGCACGGTGAGCGTGTTCTCGCCGGCGACGAGCGTCAGCTTGCCGACTTCGCGCGGGACGAAGCGCTGGAAGTGGCCGGTCTCTTCGACGGTGAATTCGCACGAGCCTTTGGCGGTGTCCAGAGCGACCACGGAGCCGCCGTTGCCCTTGCCGCAGCCTTGGAGCACGGTGACGCGGTAGGTGCCGGCCTTGGGCGCGGTGAAGGTCCACGACGCGGTGTCGTCGGCGTTGACCCAGAAGCCCAGCGTGTCCTTCTGCGGCGGCTCTTCGTACTTGAGCTTCGCGCCCTTGACCTGGGCGTCGCGGGCTTCGAGGTGGATCAGCGTGTTGGGCCCTTCGGTGGCGCGGGCATCCATGGCCATGCGCCATTGGGCGAGCACGGGGCGCATGGCCTCGGAGGTCGGCAGGGCCGCGAGCTTCGTCGCGTCCGTCTTGACGAAGCAATCCTCCCAGACGGCGCGGTCGAAGTCCGGGTTGGCCTTGGTGGGTTCGGCGCCGACGCTCCGGCGCCACGCCTCGAGCTTGCCGCGCAGCGCGGCGACGCGCGCGGGCTCGGCGGCGGCGAGGTCGGTCTTTTCGCTCGGATCCTTGGCGAGGTCGTAGAGCTCGAGGCTGCCGTCTTCGTATTGTTCGATGAGTTTCCAGTCGCCCTCGCGGACCACGCCGCCGGGCTTGCCGCCTTGGTTCATGTAGTGCGGCTGGTGCCAGAAAAGCGGGCGCTTGGCGGCGTCGGCCGGCGGCTTGGGATCGAAGAGCAGCGACGAGATGTCCTGGAAATCCACGGTCTTCGGAGCGGGCACCTTGGCGAGCGCGCAGATCGTGGGGACGAGGTCGCCGAGCACGACGGGTTCGGCGATCACGCGCGAGGCGATCCGTCCGGGGTAGCGGATGATCAGCGGCGTGCGCAGGCCGCCTTCGTAGAGGTAGCCTTTGCCCGCGCGGGAGGGCGCGTTGTAGGTCGCGGGGCTTTCCTTGAGCTCGGAGATGTGCACGCCGCCGTTGTCGGAGGCGAAGACCACCATTGTGTTCTGGGCGAGGCCATGCTCGTCGAGGGCCTTGAGCACGCGGCCGCAGGCGGCGTCGAGCGATTCGACGAGCGCGGCGTAGGTCGGGTGGAAGGACTGCGCGTTGGCCGCGATGCCCTTGGCCGGCGCGGCGAGCGGGATGTGCGGGTTGTCGAAGGCGAGGTAGAGCAAGAAGGGCTTGGCCTTGTTCTTCGCGATGAACTTCGCGGCGAAGTCCGCCTGGCCGAGTTCGCCTTTGCCGCCTTGGGGCGATTCCGCGCCGGGGTTCGCGCGACCGGGGAAGTATTCGTCGAAGCCATGGTCGGTCGGCTGATGGCCCTTGCCGCCGAGGTGCCACTTGCCGACGGCGGCGGAGACGTAGCCCTTGGGCTTCAGGAGTTCGGCGATCGTCGGGACGCCGGCCGGCAGGTGCAGGTTGATCGGCGCGCTGAGCAGGCGGTGCGAGGCGCGGTCGGTGCGGCCGGTGAGGAAGGTCGTGATCTTCAGGCGGGCGGGGCTCTGGCCCGTCATCAGGGCCGCGCGCGAAGGCGAGCACACCGAAGCGGCGGCGTAAGCCTGGGTGAAGCGGGCGCCGTCGGCGGCGAGCTTGTCGAGGTTCGGCGTGCGCTGGTCCTGGCGGCCGAAGCAGCCGAGGTCGTTGATGCCGAGGTCGTCGGCGAACAGGATCACGATGTTAGGCGGGGTCTCCTGCGCGGAGGCAGGGGCGAGCGCGAGCAAGGCGCCGAGGAGAAGGGCAAGGAAGAGGCGGGGCATGACTTGGTTTTAACGTCTCGCTGGGTTGTGCAAAGGGCAAAACCGACTTCGGTGCCCTCATGAACCTTCATTTAATCCAATCCGGCGTAGCGTGCGTCGACGTCGCCATGGCCGCGGTCTCCTGGCTGATCCTGCTTTGCACCTATCCCGACTTCGCCCGTTGGCGGGCCGAAGGCTTCGCCGAGGCGCATGAGGCCTATACGCGTCGCGTGGGCTGGGTCGTCGGGCCGCTGCTGCTCGCCCAATTGGGCGGACACGCCTGCCTGGCTTTCCTTGATGGGCGTTTCATCGGACTCCTTCTCGTCCTGGTCTGCTGGGCCTTGACCGCTTTCTGGTCCGTGCCGTGCCATCGGCGACTTCAGCAGGAAGGCCCGACGTCGCCAGCACTTGCCGAGTTGGTTCGGTCGCACGCCTGGCGGACGGCGCTCTGGACGATTCTGGCCGGAGTTTCTTTCGCGCAGGCGGCGGGTTGACAAGGCGCGGTCGTCGGTGATGCTCAATGGTGATGAGGACAGATGAACCGACCCAAGCCCGCGCGGCCTCGCGCTTCGGTGCTTTCCGTCGTTTCCTTGGCTTCGTCGGGCCCGGTTTCCTTGTCTCGGTCGGGTATATGGATCCGGGTAACTGGGCCACCGACCTCGC
>CALEEU010000405.1 GCA_937875975.1 uncultured Opitutia bacterium
CCGCCTCGGCCACGGCGACTTCCGATGAGTCGCCTTTCATCTGCTCGAACTTGCCCGCGCGGCTCATCAGCGGGTCGACGTCGTAGAAGTTTGAGACGGATACCCATTCGTCGAATCCGAAACGACTCGGCGCGTAGGGATCATCGGCGAAGATGGGGACGCCTGGACCCTTGTGGCCGTTGAGATGCCACTTGCCGAAATGCCCGGTGACGTAACCCGCGCCCCGGAGAGCCTGCGCGATGGTCTTTTCCTGTGTGCGCAGCGCATACCCGTGCGTAAGCACCCCCGCGCGTTCATGCGAACGACCGGTCAGGACCGAGGCGCGGGTCGGCGAACAGACCGGGCCGCCGGCGTAGAAGCGCTCAAATCGTAGTCCGTTCGCCGCCATCGCGTCGAGGTTCGGCGTCTTGAGTACGGGGTGGTTGCGGTAGCCGGTCTGCCCCCAGCCCATGTCGTCAGCCATGACGAAGATGATATTGGGCTGCTCGGCGGCTTGGAGGTAGGCGCAGAGGAGGCAGAAGCTGGCGAGGAGGGCGTGCGCGTTCATGGGCTAAAGAGTGTTCGGGGCGGGGAGAGGTAAGGGCAGGGTTTATTTAGACGCTTTCGGATGGTCCAGTCGCCGGAGTAGTGGGTGCGTCATAGTTATTCAGCGCGGTGCTACGGGCGGTGGATTGACGGCGGTATCGGCAGTGTCGCGGACCCACTGGCGGAGCGCGGCATACAGACGGTCGCGCTGGGTAGCGTGCTCGGGGCGGGAGGCGAGGTCGTGCAGTTCGTCAGGGTCGGACTGGAGGTCGTAGAGTTCGAGCGCCGGGACGTTGCCGCCGAGGTTCTGCGGGTCCAGGCCGGTAAGGACGCGGAAGGCCTCGGGGAATTGCTCCTTCACGCGCACGGTCTCGGCGTAGGTGCGGTTACCCCATGTGGGCCATTGCTTGCTGTCGTCATTCACCTGGCGCCAGGGCGGATCGGTCTTTTCGCGGTAGATCAGTTTCCACCGCGCATCGAAGATCGCGCGTTCCTGCATGCCGTCGTTCGGCAGGTTGCCGCGATGGGAAATCTCGGCGGCGATGAAATCGTGCCTCGGTGGGTTTGCCTGACCTTCCAGCAAGCCGCGCAGGGAGATGCCGTGTAGTCCGCGCGGCACCTCGGCGCCGGCGAGATCGAGCAACGTGGGCATGAGGTCCAGTTCGCTGGCGAGCGCATCGGTGCGTCCCGCCTGGATGCCAGGCCCGGCGATGATGAGCGGCGTCCGCAAGCCGAGGTCATAGGGCGTCATTTTGCCATGCTGGAAGGTGGGGCCGTGATCTCCGAGGAAGACGATGATCGTACGGTCCAACTGGCCCGAGGCGCGCAGCGTGTCCATCGCCTGTCCGACGAGCGCATCGGCTTGCTCGATGCCTGCGAGGTATTCCGCCCAATCCTGGCGCACCACCGGCGTATCGGGCAAGAAGGCAGGCAGTTTCACCTCGCTCGCCTGCACGCGGATTTTGACTTTATCGCTGTTCGGGTAGGGGCGGTGCGTGTTCGGGATATTGTAGAGGAGAAACCACGGCTTGGCTTTCGCGGCGGCGCGCTGCAGGAAGCGCTGCATTACCTGACCGTTGGGATTGGGCAGGAACTCGTCATAAGGGAACTTCTCCACGGGCGCGACGTGCAGCTTGTGCGTGACGGCCTGATGGTAGCCGAGG
>CALEEU010000406.1 GCA_937875975.1 uncultured Opitutia bacterium
CGTGCGGGGATGCCGACCATCTGGCTGCCGTCCTTCATCTTGAAGGAGAAGCCATGGTAGCCTTCCTTCACCTTCGCGGCGGGATTGAGCACGCTCTCGATGATGTAGTCGAGCGGGGCGCTGGCGCCGATGCTGCTCAGGTCAGGGCCGAGCTTGCCGCCCGCACCGCCGATGGCGTGGCAGATGGCGCAGCCGTTCTTGCGATATTGGATTTCGCCGTCCGCGGGATCGGCGCCTTTCTTGATCGTATCGATCATGCCCGCGATCTCGGCAGAGTAGTCGCGCGGTCCGGCCGTGAGTCCGGTGAGAGGTTCGATGGTCTTGACCAGCGCGATGCCACCGCGACCCAGTGAGCGAGCGGATTGTAGGGCGGCGGCCAGATGTTCGGCGCTCAGGCCCTTGGGGAATTCCTTGGCGAGGCGTTGGGAGAAGCCACCGACCTGGAAGAGGTTGGTCCATACGGCGGCGGCTTCCTGCTTCGTCTTGATCTGGGCGAACACCGAGGGGATGGCCTTGAAGGCTTCGCCCGGGGCGAGGACGGCGAGGGCGGGCAGGGCGTCACGACGGACGGCCGACGGGCGCGCTTCGGCGGTGAGGCTACGGAGCGCGGCGAGCGAAGGCTGCTGGCCGATGGCACGGAGCGCACCGATGGCAGTCTGGCGGAGGGCGGCCTGTTTCTCGCGACCGGCGAAGTCGCCGATCTTCGGGACGAACTGGACTAGCTTCCACTGGCCGGTGAGGCGGACGCATTCGATGAGCAGCTGCGCCTCGGTCTCATAAGCGAGGAGAGCGCCCAGACCGGAGAGATCGCCTTTCGGGCGGACGTTGCGGGTGCCAGCTTCGGCGAGCGCACGCGCGACGCGTTGGCGCGTCGCGGGCTGGAGCGAGGCGTCGTTGATGAGCGCCTGATAGAGCAGGGTGGCCTCGTCGGCCGTGCCAGCCTTGCCGACCAGCTCGATCCATGGGCCGGTACCGGCGGCGTCGATCTTGCGACCGACAAAGAGGCGCTGCACGTAAGGCGTCGCGATGCCTGGGTCGATCGCCTTCACGATGGCATCCAGCGAGGCTTCTTGACCATCGATCTTGGAGGGCTGAGCGGCGACGTCTTCGAGCCAAGGCCGGGCGAGTTCATTGATGCTCGTCCAGGCGGCGAAATCGAGGAAGGTGTCCTCGGAGTTCTTCGGGAGATGCGTGAGCACGGCGCGGGCGCTTTCCGGGGTGCGCACGCGGGCGAGCGCACGATGGGCCTCGAGTTGCACGCGCGGATTGACGTGCGCGAGGAAAGGCGTGATCAGGCTGATATCCGTCGCGCTCCGGGCACCGAGGGACTTGCCGAGTTCACGCAGTCCGACTTGGAGGCTCGCCGGATCCTTGCTCTTCAGAAGTTCGGCGAGGTGTGCGGTGTCGTCGGTCCGGCCGCTGAGCAGCCAGGCAGCGTGACGGCGGGTGACATCGTCCGTGGTCCAATTCTTGAGGGCTGCCTGTAGTTCGCCGACTGGGAGCTTGGCGAGCTCGCGGCGGGACTGTTCAAACGTCCAGCGGTTAGGCGAGAGGAGGTTGGCGAGGAGTTCCTTGGTGGGCTTACCGAGGACCGGCTGCCATGCGAGCGGCTTGGCGGTCTCAGGGACGATGCGCCAGATACGACCACTGATCTTGTCGCGACGTGGGTCGCGGAAGTCGACTTCTCCGTGGTTGATGATGGGGTTGGTCCAGTCGGCGACGTAGAGCGCTCCGTCCGGGCCCATCTTGACGGTGATCGGACGGAAGGCGACGTCGCTGGTGCGGACGAGATCGGGAAGCTCCTTGGTCACATAGCCGGACTTGGGCTTGGCTTCGGAACTGAAGTCGTTGAAGCCGAAGCGGACGATGCGATGCGCCCGGAAGTCGCACGTGATCGCGTTGCCTTGCCAATCGGGGCCGAAGAGCGGGCTGTTGATGAGCTCGAGTCCGCTGAACTTCGGATAGGAACCGGGGCTGATGCTGCCGACGAGGCGACGGGCGCCTTCGGAGGGAGGGAAGGCTGCGCCGGGGAAGGCCCAGTGCACGCCGGTGCCATCGGCGCCAGAAGTGAGGAAGGTCTGGCCGGCGGCGTCTTCCTGCTGGCCCCAGGCGTTGACGAGTCCCTTGGAGTGGACTTCGAGGCGTTCGGTGTTCGGGTCGTAGGCGAAGGCGACGCCCGAGTTGGCGCGCACCAGGCCCCACGGGGTCTCGAGGTGCGAGTGGATGTAGATCGTCTGGTGGAAGTAGAGACGGCCATCGATGCCCCAATGCAGCGTGTGGATGATGTGGTGGGTGTCTTCGGTGCCGAAGCCGCTCAGTACGATGCGGCGATCGGCGAGGACGCCGTCGGCGTTCGCGTTCGTAAGGTGCAGGAGTTCGGTGCTGGCGCCGACAAAGACGCCGCCGAAATTGTCAGGCGCGACGCCGGAGGGGATGAGGAGTCGGTCGGCGACGATACGGGAGACGTCGGCGATGCCGTCACGATTGGTGTCTTCCAGGAGGATGACCTTGTCGTTGCCGGTGGACGGGCCGAACTTCGAGGAATTGCCGGCCATCTGTGCGGCGAGGTCTTCAGGGTTCACCTGCGGGTAGGTGTTGGAGGTCGCGACCCAGAGGCGGCCGGAGGTGTCCCAGTTCATGTGGACCGGCTTCTCGAGGAGAGGGTTCTCGGCGAAGAGCGCGATGCGCAGGCCGTCGGACATCTTGAACTCAGGGGCGGGCAAGGAGGTACGGACCTCGAGCTTAGACGGGGTCTTCGGCTCAGGAGGTAAGGTGCTCGGCTTTCCAGCGGAGACCGCGATGGCGTCGGCTTCGGCCGTTTCGATCAGCGGATCGAACTTCGGAATCTCGACGGCGTTGTTGCCCTGTTCGCGCTTACGGAAGCCGAAGATGTAAGTGTAGTTGGCCGGGCGGCTGCGGTGGAAGAAGAGCGAGTTCTTGCGTAGGATCGAGGCCCGCAGGGTCTCGGCGGCCGTGGCTGGCTTATCCCAGGATGTCTTGTTCACGTTCCATCCGAGCTGGGCCGCGACGCCTTCGCTCAGCGCACGGTAGCCGCGTTCGGTCAGGTGGATGCCGTTGTCGGTACCGAAGTCGAGGGCGATGCCCTGGGACTTCCATTCGGCTTGGATGAAGGGCACGTTCTTTTCCGTGGCGAGTTCGGCGAGGCTGCGTCCGTAGGCGGCGAGCAGGGCGTTGTGTTCGGCGGGGTCAGGTAGACCTGGGCGGGATCCCCGGAGGTCTTCGTGGGCGATCGGGCCGAGGATGACGAAGCGGACTTTGCCGCCCGCGCTATGCTTCGTGATGAGATTCATCAGCTGGGCGACTTCGCGCTTCAGGCGGGCCGGAGTGTGCTCCGTTCCGTAGCGGGCCGGATCCGGATTGAGGGCCGGGTCGTTCTTGCGATAGGTGAGTTCTTCGAGTGAAGCGGCCATGCCGTAGCCGATGATCGCGACCGTGGGCTTCACGACGGCAAGTTGTTCCTCGAGCTGTTCGATGCCTTTGGCGACCGGATCGAAGCTGGCGCGCGAAGCGCCGAGCGGGGTGTCGCCGGAGTAGCCAAGGTTGCGGACGGCGAATTTCTTGCCGGGGAATTCCTGGCGCATCTTGGTCTCAAGCACGCCGTAGTTATTCTCGCGCTCGATGAGCACGTCGCCGATGAGCAGGACGCGATCTCCGTCCTCGAGCGTGAGCTTGCGGTTCTCTCCGGCGGCATAGGAGCTCGGCTGGAAGGCGATGAGGGCACAGAGTGCCAGCAGGGTGGTGAGACGGGGCATGAGTGGATTGGAAGAGGTTTGGGTGCTAAGGCGAGGCGACTTTCGACCCTGTGGGGGTGAAGTTGTTGCGAGGAAACCGCCTTTAATTTCGCTCAATTAAACCAGCCGCTCGGAATCAGTCGGCGAATTGCGGCCAGCGTGCCCGAAAAGCGAGTTGGGCGTCCTTGTCGGGAATCTCCGGGCGGGCGGGGTCGGTCAGGAACTTGAGGGGGAAGGCTGGCTTGAGGTGCAGGACGTGGACGGTCGTCCCTTTGACCTCGAAGACGGCAAACCAAGCGCCGCACCCCATGTCGAAAAGGTCCCCGTGGCGGCTGCGGATGCGGCGGGTACGGTGGGGAGTCGGGTCGCGGCTCAGGATCTCGAGCAGGCGGGCTTCGAAGTCCACCGACCAATCCTGCTTGAGCCAAGCCATGTGTTCGGCGGCCTGGGGGGAGAAGGTCACCGTGAACGCCGGTGGGGCGTCGAGCGCCGCGTCCACTTCGTCGATCCATCCGGCTTTCGCATCGGGAAAGGAGTCGTAGGCGGGGATGTAAGGCTTGATGTCGAAGATCGGCGTGCCGTCGACGAGATCACACGGGCCGAGGATCAGCTTCCCTTTCTTGATCTCGACCAGCTGCACCGGCGTGATGCCGATCGGATTGGGGCGATGGGGGGAGCGAGTGGCGAAGACGCCACGTCTTTTCGAGGGGCCGCGCGGCGGGAGCACTTCAGGGCGCCAGTCGGTATTGCGATGGAACCACCAGATGAGCCAGATGCGATCGAAGCCTTCGAGGTCCTTGAGCGCCTTCTGATATTTGTCACCCGGAAGCATCTCGAGGACGTTGGTCTCGGCCTGCTTCTCGTCTGGCTGATGGCGAGCATCGAATTTCAACGGCTTCCCGGAGCGGATGAAGCCGATGGGCGTGATGGTGAGTCCCGAATCCAAGATGACCAAGGCCTAGGCCTCGCAGGCTAAAAGGCAAAGATTCATTGTCTTACCTTCTTGGTGTCGTTAGCCGTCTTGCTCCGCAATGTCCGCCGAGGTCATCAATCTCTCTTGCTATAAGTTCGCTCCGCTGGAGGGGCTGGAAGAATTGCGCACGAGCCTGCAGGAGGTCGCGATGGACCAAGGGCTAAAGGGCACCATCCTGCTGGCCCCCGAAGGCATCAACTTCTTCCTCGCGGGCACCCGTCCGCAGTTGG
>CALEEU010000407.1 GCA_937875975.1 uncultured Opitutia bacterium
AACATCGCCCTCGGCCACCTCATGCCCGTGAAGCCCGACGTGGTCCTCTCCGGCATCAACATCGGCTTCAACGCCACCATGCCCCTCTGCCTGAGCTCCGGCACCCTCGCCGGCGCGACCGAAGGTTCGTCGTGGGGCCTGCCAGCCGTGGCCTGCTCCCTCGACCTCGAGCAATCGCTCTTCGAACAGGTCCACCGTAATTCCTCCGTCTGCCCGCCGGCCCTCCGCCCGCACCTCGAAGCCGCCGGCCGCCACGCTGCCCGCTTCGCCAAGGGGCTCGTCGGCCAGCCCAGCGATAGCCTGCACGTGCATAGCCTCAACTACCCCGCGAATGTCACCGACAGCACCGCGATGGAACGAAGCACGCCGGCGCTGGTCCGCCATGGTTCCCTCTTCAAGCGTTCGGCGCAGGGCTTCTCGTTCGCCTGGAACGATGGCGAGAACCTCACCACCGATAAACAATCAGACCTCGCTGTATTGGAGCGAGGCCTGATCAGTCATACGGTCTTCGACTTCAGCGCCACCGCGCCGCTCTGAGCCGACTTAGTGGGTGTGGCCGTGATCGTGGCCATCGCCATGATCATGGTCGTGGTCGTGATGACCTTCGCCCGCAAAGAGTACCGGCAGGAGGAGCACCAAGCCACCGATGAAGACCGGAGCCCAGGCGTTACGCAGACCGTGGGCAGCGAGGTAAGGATAGAAGGCCACATAGCAGGCGAAGGCCCAGGCGCCGAGGTGATTGGTGAAGATCCAGAGGCCCTTGAGGCCACCGTCGTTGGCACGGCGCTGCACGTAGATGGAAAGGAAACCCGCGAAGAAGATGGCCGAGAGGATCAGCAGAAAGATAGCGAAGGGAGCCCAAATCTCGCCGGCTTCGTGGTGAATCTTTTCAGCCTGCTTCTTGACTTCAGGCTCGGCGGCAGCTTCCGCCGCAGCGATGGCAGCCTTCTCATCGAAAGCCTTGCCCTTGGCGGCGGTCTTAGCCTTGGCGACGGCCTTCTCCACCAGGGCGGCCTTGACGGCGGCCTCCTTGGCATGGGCGCCAGACTCAGGAAGAGTATGGGTCATATAGTGGTAGGCGCCGACGGAGATGCCGTAGAAGACGACACCGAGGACGAGGGTGTTGATGGCCAGGCCGAGGCGGCCGAGGGGCTTGGTAAGATCCAGCGAGAAGCTCATAGGAATATGGCGGCAACCTAGGGGAGCAGGCTTAGCGTGCAAATCCAAACTTGGAATCTCGCCTCACTGCCTCCTGATTAAGCGTAGTATGGCCCGCCCCCTTCCCGAAACCGTCCTTTTCGACCTCGACGGTACCCTCGTCGACAACTTCGAAGCCATCCACCGCTGTTACGACGACGTGATGAGCATGATGGGCCTTCCTGGCGTGACCTTGGAGCAGATCCGTCGCGCGGTCGGCGGCTCGGTCAACGTGACCGTCGTCAAGCTGGCCGGCGAAGCCAACGCCCCCACGGCGACGCGCCTGTTCCGCGAGCACTTTCCGGCCGTGATGTATCACGGCCTGCGCGCCTACCCTGGCTGCCGCGAAATCCTCGTCGGCCTCCGCGCTAAAGGCGTCCGGGTCGCGGTCTACACCAACAAGGACGACGCCAACTCCAAGAAGATCATGGAGCACCTCGGGCTCGATGACGCCGTCGACGCGGTCTTCGGTACCAACGTCCACCCCTGGCGCAAGCCTCAGCCAGAGTTCACCCACTTCGTCCTCTCCACGCTCAAGGCCGACCCCGCCCGTACGGTCATGGTCGGGGATTCGCCTTTCGACATCTCCACGGCCCGTAACGGCAAGCTCGCCGCGATTCATTGCGTGACGACCGGCAGCCACACCGCCGAGGAACTCGCCCCCTACGCCCCGGACACCGTCCACGCCGGACTGCCTGAACTGGGCCGGGAGCTCTTCGGGCTAGGCTGATTTTCGTTTCGCCCCCGCCCCGCGGGGGTGATTGGCTCACTGCATGTCGCCGCCACGCGAACCGCCGCGCGGACCCGAAACCACCCTTTCGGGCGTGGTCGAGCGCATCCTGTGGCTCGACGAGGAGACGCATTTCACCATCGCGGAACTCGCGCCGGAAGCCGGCGAGAAAGTCATCATCCTCGGCAATATGACCGGACTGCAGTGCGGCGAGACGGTCGACGTCAGCGGTCACTGGGAACGCCACCCTTCGCACGGCCCGCAGTTACGCGTGCGGACCTTCAGCTCGCGCCTGCCTTCGTCCGTCCACGGCATCCGCAAATACCTCGGCAGCGGCCTCATCAAGGGCATCGGCAAGACCTATGCCGACAAAATCGTCGCGAAGTTCGGCGTCCGCACTTTCGACATCATCTCCAACCAGTCGGGCCGCCTCCGCGAAGTCGATGGCATCGGCCCCGGAAGGGCGAAGGCCATCAAGGCCGCCTGGGATGACCAGAAAGCCCTGCGCGAAGTCATGGTCTTCCTCCAGACGTACGGCGTCACCAACGCCCTTTGCATCCGCATCGTCAAAGCCTACGGCCAAGACGCCAAGAAGGTGCTCACCAACGAACCCTATCGCGTGTGTCGTGAAGTCGAAGGCGTCGGCTTCAAGACAGCCGATAAGATCGCCCGTAATCTCGGACTGCCCACCGCCGGCCCGCAGCGCGTCGACGCCGGCATCCTCCACACGCTCGAGGAACTCGAAGGCGAAGGCCACAGCGCCTTCCCCGACGAAGGCCTGCTCGAGAAGGCCACCGAGCTCCTCGAGGTCGACAAGACGATCGTCCATGACCGCCTCCGCAAGCTGATGGAAGAAAAGGCGGTCGGCGTGCTCTCCACGCGCGGCGTCCGCCTCGTCCAACTCCGCCCGCAGGAGAATGCCGAGAAGTCCATCGCTGCCTCCATCCAGCGCTTCCTCGCCACGCCTTCGGGCCTGCCGACCATCGTCGCCGACAAGGCCGTCGAATGGGCCCAGACCCGCGCCGGCTTCGCCTTCTCGCCTGCGCAGGCAGCCGGTGTGCTCATGGCGCTCCAGAACAAAGTCACCGTCCTCACCGGCGGCCCCGGCACGGGTAAGACGACGATTCTCAAGGCGCTGTGTGATATCCTCAGCGCCAAGCGCGTGCGTATGGCCCTCGGTGCGCCTACGGGCCGCGCAGCGAAGCGTATGACGGAGGCCACGCGCGTGCAGGCCTCGACGATTCATCGGTTGCTGAAGTTCGATCCAGCGGCTGGCGGATTTACCTCGAACGCCGAGAACCCGCTCGCGACGGACTTCGTCATCATCGACGAATCCTCGATGCTGGACACCAAGCTCGCGGCCTCGCTCCTGCGCGCCGTCCCCGGCACGGCCCACCTCCTCCTCGTCGGCGACGTCAACCAGCTCCCGTCCGTCGGTGCGGGCAACGTCCTCGGCGACCTCATCGATTCCGGCGCCGCCGCGGTCACGCGCCTCGATACGGTCTTCCGCCAAGGCGCCCGCAGTGGCATCGTCACGGTCGCCCACGGCATCCTGCACGCCGACACCACCCCACCCACGCCGGTTGAGGATCCCGCGAAGCTCGACTTCACCCAGGACATCCACTTCGTCCGCGTCGACGATCCGGAAGCCTGCGTGGCGATGGTTACGAAGCTCTGCTGCGATATCCTCCCGAAGGCGCTCCGCTTCGATCCGCTCCGCGACATCCAGGTGCTCGCGCCGATGCACAAAGGCACCGGCGGCATCCAGGCCTTCAACCAGGCGCTCCAAGGCCGCCTGCGTGGGGCTGATGCGCGCCCGGGCCGCATCCAGCCGGGCGACAAGGTCATCCAGACCCGCAACAACTACGACAAGAACGTCTTCAACGGCGACTTCGGCGTGGTCCTCGACCAGAATGAGGAAGGCACGCTGCTGATCGATTTCGACGGCGCGCGAGTGGAACTCGAACGCGGCGAACAAGGCGACCTACACCTCGCCTATGCGGTGAGCATCCACAAGTCGCAGGGCTCCGAATTTCCAGCGGTGGTCGTCCCCCTGCTCCGCCAGCACAGCATCATGCTCGCGCGTAATCTCGTCTACACCGCCGTCACGCGCGGCCGTAAGCAGGTCATCCTTGTCGGCGACCCCACCGCGTACGCGATGGCCGTACGCAACGCTTCGGATTCACGCCGCATCACCGGCCTACTCCCCCGCCTCCGCGGCGAGGAGTGATTAGAGCTTTACCCTCATCGTCCCGCGCGTGACGCCGAGCTGATTCAGGACCTTAAGGTCATTCCAGAGCGCGGTGCCGTCGAGGTCTCCCTTGAGCAAGGCTTGATATTTCTCGAGCGTGCGGGTGACCGTGGACGCATCCTCGTCGACGAACTCGACGCGGAAGCGGCGGACGCCGAGAGCCAGTAGCTGCGTGACGTATTCAGCCCCAGTCTGGGCACGCGAATTGAAGAGCGTGTTACGGCAGCCGGCATCGGCCTTAAGAATATGCTCAGCGCCGACACGATCGCGTAGCTTGACGCGGTGCGTCTCGCAGGGACGACCGCAATCGCGGTAATCCTTACCCTTGGAGAGGAAGGCGCAGAAGACGCAGTGCTCCATATGGAACATCGGCATGTGCTGGTGGACGGTGACTTCAAACCACTCCGGCGGGGCCGATTGGAATAAGGCCGTCACCTGCTCCGAATTGAGGTCATAGGAGACCGTCAACCCTTCGAGGGCGTGCTCGCGCATGAGCCACTCGGCGGTGAGTCCGTTGGCGACATTGAGAGAGAAATCGGCGCGCAGTCGCTTGCCCTTGAAGGCGCGGAGATCCTCGTGATTGCGCACCAGGTAGCCGTCGGCTTCGCACGAGAGGACGATTTCGCTGATACGTGCTTCGCCCTGCTTATGGATGCGCGGGCCCATGGCCCAGAACTCAACCTTACGACCGGCTTCCTGCTCGTAAGCACGGACGCGGGCGACGGCGGCCCGGAATTTCTTCGGGTCCTCGTACTCGGCGTAGATGACGCGGGCGCCGCTCGCGAGGGCGGGATCCAGCTGCTCGGGTTCGCGAATAACAACAATGATCTCGGCTTCGCCGGGGCGCTTCGGCTCGAAGGGAGCGACCTTGGTGGCCGACTCTTCGAAAGGCAGGAGCGTCCAGCGCAACGGAAGGCTGCGTAGTTTGGAAATCTGTTCGGAGAGGTCGCGGCGGAGGCGATTCAGTTCGCTGACCGGAATGATGAGGGCGCCTTCGAGGTCGGCCTGCAGTTCACCCATCTCGAAGCCGGTATCACCCAGGCGGCCGAGCTGGTCGCGTAAAGTGGTGACGTCCATCGGTCGCTTTTCGGCCGCGGCGCAAGGCATCGTGGTCTCGCCGGCGACGACGTGTCCTTCGCCGTCATTGAATTCGACGCGCAGGGGCTGGCCGAGCCGGCCGATGACCTTGGCGTGCAGCGGACGGCGGTAATTGGCCTTTTCGCGGTCCCAGGAATCATGGAGTCGCTTGTCGAGTTCCTGGTCCTTGGTCTTCCACAGGATGGCGCCGGTCTTCACCTGCGACCAATCCACGTCTTCGCGGCCGAAGCGGATGAACGTCAGACCGCCGCGGGCGGGCTCAAGGCCGTGGACGAAACCACCCTGCTCGCGTTCGGCCGGCTTACCTTGGTCGAAGACCACGCCGTCACCAGGCTTGAGCGGGCCTTCGAGGCGCATCGTCACGCCATTGGTGCCGACGTCGACGACCGTGCCGAGGTAGGCACCGCGCTTCTTGCCGAAACGGGCATGGACGAGTTGCTGGTTGTCGATGCCGCGGAGCCAGCCGGTATGCAGGCCGCGTGAGAAGGTCATCTGCATCGCGTAGTCCTCTTCCTGACGCACCTGCACGGCGGCGCGATCGGCGTCGGCACCTTTGGCGAACGCGTCCCAGGCGGCGTCGACCGCGCGGCGGTAGGCCTTCGTGATGGCGGCGACATATTCCGGGGACTTCAGGCGACCTTCGATCTTCAGCGAACGGATACCAGCGCGGATGAGGTCCGGGACGACTTCGATGCCGGCGAGGTCCTGCGGAGAAAGCAGGTAGGCCTTGTCACCGAGGTCGCGCACCACGCCGTCGACCACGAGCTCATAGGGCAGACGGCAGGCCTGGGCGCATTCACCTCGATTGGCCGAGCGGCCACCGAGGGATTCGCTCGTCAGGCACTGGCCGGAGTAGGCGACGCAGAGGGCGCCGTGGACAAAGACCTCGAGGTCGAGCGGCGCGCCCTTGATGGTCTGCTCGGCCTGCATCTTCTGCATCTCCGGAATCGAAACCTCACGACCAAGGACGGCGAGCGAGGCGCCCAGGTCACGGGCAAAGTCGACGCCAGCGGCGCTGGTCACCGTCATCTGCGTCGAGGCGTGAATGGGGAAGTCCGGCGAGATGCGGCGGATGAGGCGGCAGATACCCGGATCCTGAACGATGGCGGCGTCGACGCCGGCAGCGATAATCGAGCGCAGCGTACGGGCGGCTTCGGCCAGCTCGTCCGGGAAGATGAGCGTGTTGAAAGTCACGTAGCCCTTGACCCCGCGACCGTGCAGATAAGCCATGAGTTCCGGCAGATCGGCTTCCTCGAAATTCTTGGCCCGCACGCGGGCGTTGAAACGACCCACGCCGAAGAAGACGGCGTCGGCGCCGTTCTCGACCGCCGCGCGGACGCAATCCCACTCCCCGGCCGGGGCGAGGACTTCCGGCTTGCGGAGGGGAGCAATGAGGCTGGTGGCGGACACGAGGACAGGAAGGCACAGTCCGCCCTTCCCTGCAAAGAGCAATTAAGCCCCCCGTTAGCCCCGGCGGCTCTTCCGGGATTGCCCCAGGGCGACTGGGCCTCCCTAATCGGACCCATGTCCGACAAGCTCGAAGAAATCTTCCAGATGCAACAGGCGCTCAACAAGCGCATCGGCGTCGAAACCGCCGGCATGACCGAGGAAGAAAAGATCAAATGGGTCCTCAACTACCTCCGCGCCATGCAGCAGGAGATGGCTGAGCTGACCGACTCCGTGCCCTGGAAGTGGTGGGCCAAGTACCAGAAATTCGACGAACAGAACGCCCGCGTCGAGGTCATCGACCTCTTCCACTTCCTCATCTCCATCGCCCAAGTCCTCGGCATGTCCGCAGACGACGTCTATCAGGCCTACTTGAAGAAGAACGCCGTGAACCACCAGCGACAGGATTCCGGCTACGTCAAGAAAGACGAGAACGACTCCCGCCATATCTGAGCCCACCCCCATGCGTCACCCCATCGCCCGCCGCTCCGGCTTCACCCTCATCGAGTTACTGGTCGTCATCGCCGTCATCAGCCTGCTGTCGGCCATCACCTTCGGCCTATTCCGAGCGGCGAACAGCAGCCGCAATAAGTCCAAGTCCCGCGGCGACATCCAAGCCATCGCCATGGCCTGCCAGAGCTTCCGCAAGACCTACGGCGACTTCCCATGCAGCCCTACCGGCACCGATGATCGTTTCCGCCGCGACCTACTCGACCAGCTGATCGGACGACGCGTGCTCCGCATCGTGACCCCGGGCACCCCGCCCACCCTGCTTAATTTCGACGATAGCTCCTTGCCCGGCGATCCCACCAAGCGCCAGATGCGCAGCTTCCTGACTTTCCAAGAAATCAGCACCAACGACGACTCCAAGATCGGCGACCCCAACGACTGGCGCGGGGGCTCCACCGCCGCCTGCCGTGAGTTCGTCGACGCCTGGGGCAATCCTTACGACTACCGCTACCGCGTCCTGACCGTCGCGAAATATCCCGAATGGAAGTCGCCTAATTTCCTCTTTGTCTGCGCCTCCGCCAATTACGTGGAGGCCCCAACCGAAGGCGATATCCTTAGCCTCGGAGAATACTGGGATCCGGCCGCCTCCGGAGGCACCACGATGCTCCGCTCGGGCATCGTGCCAGGGACTTATTTCGACGAAAACGGCGGCGACACCGGCCCATTCCGCGCGGACAACCTCGTCAACTGGTCGAACTGATCTCGTCAGGCTTCAGCCAACGGGCGAGGCTCGCGGCGATCAGCCAGGCGAGCACGGCTGTCGCCAACGTGTGAGAAAGGAAATGTTCGCCGCGGGCGACTTGGTATAGGCCCATCGCACCGCCGTAGACGCAGCCGATGAGCACTCCCCTCCGGCGGGCGGAGGCGGTCCCCCAGGCGAAAGCCAGAGACAGCAACGCGAAACCTCCGCTAGCGTGCCCGGCAGGAAAGGCATTGCTGGGATAACCCGCCGGCTTGGTGTCGAATAAAAGGAGATGTTCCCACGCGTTCGGCGGGACGGCACCATAGACCTTCAGGGCCCGCGGAGTGGCCATCTGGGTGACATCGCGCAACTGCGTGCACGTGAGGGCGATTACCGCCATCGAGACGAAAAGGAAGACCGCACGGCGGCGTCCCAGCCAAGACGGCGAGAGCGCAGGAAAGGAGATCGCCCAGAGTAGCCCCAGCGCGAATAAAATGAGCCCCACCTTCGGTCCATCATAGGCGAGGCGATGGAACCAGCCTGCATCCTTCGGAATCAGCCAATC
>CALEEU010000408.1 GCA_937875975.1 uncultured Opitutia bacterium
TGGTCACCATTAAGTCAAAGTTGAAGGCCTCGTAGGTGTCACACTCGCCGTCGCCATTCGTGTCGCGGAGCTTCCAGAGGCCATCGCGGCAGGTGACGTAGATCTCGCCGTTGACGACCTTAAGACCCAGCGCGTGATAAAGGCCCGAGGCGTATCGACGCCAGCTAACCTTCTCCAGCTTCTCATCGATGCCCGCTGCGATGAAGACGTCGCCATGGAAGGTGCTGATGACCGCACGGCCATCTGGAAGGAAGTCGAAAGCCGACGTAAACATCTGAGCCTTCCAAGGATTGGTCACGGGCAGCTTGATGTCGTCGATGACGTAAGGCTCGCCGACCTTCTCCGAGAGCTTACCTACAGTCTCGACGGTCTCCGGCCAGAGGGTCTTGGTGATCTCCCGTAGCTTGGAGGGCGTATCGGTATCAAAAGACTGCGGGAGAGGCACGCCCAGCGGCAGATAAGCGATGCGGACGGTGGTGATATCCTTAGATCCATCGATACGGGCGACAGCGTGGCCGTCGAGCTGGTCGACCTTACTGGCGCCCAGCGTCACGATGCGGGCGGCGTCCGCCGACTTACCGAGCATGACGGTGACACCCTTAGCGGAAGGCGCGACTTCGAGGGTGCGCACGACGAACTGAACCTCATTGGCGGTCACGACCTCGGCAGTCTCGTCGATGGCAACTCCAGCGAGCTCCCAGCGGACGACGACGGAGTGACCCGCATTATGGAATCCCTTGAAGCGAACCTGGCCGACGGGCAAAGGGCCGAAGCCCTTGCGAGGAGCGAGCGCCGAAGCATCCGCACCCGGCATGTATCCGGCGAAATCACCCGTGACGAAAATCGTTTCACCCATCGCCGTCGGATAATCGCCGCGAGACATCAGATTCATCTCCGTCGTGAACTTGCCGGACCATGCACCGATGGGGCGGCAAAGATCCAAGTCGAAGGCGATGCCCTTCTTGCCGTCGTCGCCGAGTCGGACGGCCAAACCCTTCAGTCCAGTAGAATCGATGGTGCCGTCCTTCTGCTTGCCCACGCCGACGGTGCCAAGAATCCACTGGCCAGTCGCTTCTGCGACCGGAGCGGCGACGGTGGCTTTCTTGGCCGGCTTCTTGGCCTGACCGAAAAGCAGACCAACGGAGAGGAACAGGGCGACGAGGGGCGAGCGCATGGGGGAATAAATAGGGCCAG
>CALEEU010000409.1 GCA_937875975.1 uncultured Opitutia bacterium
CTCGCGGATGACCTCTGCTACGGCGACCTCGGCTGCTACGGCGCGACCGATGTGGCTACGCCGAATCTGGACCAGATGGCGAAGGAAGGCGCCAGGCTGACCAGCTTCTACGTTTCGCCCGTTTGTTCGCCATCCCGCGCCTCGCTCATGACGGGCTGCATCGCGCAGCGCGTGGGAATTGGCGGCGTGCTCTTCCCGCGGAACAACCACGGCCTGAACCCGGACGAAAAGACCCTGCCGGAACTGCTCAAGGCCCAGGGTTACGCCACGGCCATCGTCGGCAAATGGCATCTCGGCAACCAGGACCTGTTTCAGCCGCTGAACCACGGGTTTGACTCCTGGTATGGGACGCCCGCCTCCAACAGCCAGGGCTTTGATCCCGCTCTCAAGAAGTTTGCTCCCGATTGCACGTGGCGCGAGGGCCAGACCCGCGAGAGCCTCCTCAAGATGAAGGAAGCGCCGTGTCCGCTGGTCCGGGACAACGTGGTCATCGAGGTGCCCGCCGACCAGAGCCAGATCACGCAGCGCTACACGCGCGAAGCCATCCGCTTCATCACCGAAAACCAGGACGGGCCGTTCTTTCTCTACCTGCCGCACAACATGCCGCACATCCCGCTGCATGCGTCGGCGGACTTCGTGGGCAAAAGCCAGCGAGGCATCTACGGCGACGCGATTCAGGAACTCGACTGGAGCACTGGGGAGATTTTGCGCACTTTGAAGGAACTCGGGCTCGATGAAAACACGCTCGTGATGTTCCTGTCGGACAACGGCCCCAACACGGCCACCGGCGGCCGGACCGGACCCTTGAACGGCAGCAAAGGCTCGAATCTCGAAGGCGGCGTCCGGGTTCCATTCGTCGCCCGGTGGCCGGGAAAGATCCCGGCGGGAACCGTGTCTGCCGAACCCATCACCATCATGGATTTGCTGCCGACGCTGACCCAGCTCGCCGGCGGCGACGTTCCCACGGACCGCGTAATCGATGGAAGGGACATCTGGCAGCTGCTCGCCGGAAAGCCCGATGCCAAATCACCTCATGAGGCCATCTACTACCTGCGGGGCCGCGGCGTTGACGGCATCCGCGTCGGCGACTGGAAATACCTTGCCGTAGAGCCGTCTGATAAGAAGGGTTCGAAAGTGGAGGTCGAGTTGACTGCGGAGGAGCAAAACCTTCCCCGCAAAGAGCGGAACGCGCTCATCAAGGAACGGAGCAAAGCGGCGCAGGAGCCCCGGGGCGACATCGAGATGCTTTTCAACCTTCGCGACGACCTCGGCGAGCAGCGGAACGTGATCGGCGACCATCCCGAGATCGCGGCCCGGCTGAAAAAGCAGCTCAGAGAGTTTGAAGCGCGCTTCAAGAAATCCACCCGGCCCGCCGGCACCGCCGGGTAGGTTTTTCGAAGTCCCTCACTGAAACGCCAAGGATGGGCGCGCCGCCGCAATGGCGATGCGAAAATTGATCGAGGTTTTCATGGCTGCTGAGCCTTGCGCTGGAGCCGTTCCTGATTCGTCTGACGCATCACTTCACGCTGCTCCGGCGTGAGCTCTTTCCACACGTCCGTGCCGTGCCGTTTGAACGCCTCGGCGACCTTGGCGGAGGCTTCGGCCTGGATCGCGTTGAAGTCGGAAAGCAGTTGCTCGTGGTGGGAACACGGGGTCAGGCCGCTCCCTGGTGGTGCGCGCTCCTTAAAATCCCTGTAATGTGCGGTTTTAGGAGCGCGTGAATCGTGGAGCGGCCTGACCCCTTTTGTTTTGCATCATCACATGAACATCAACGTTCTTCGCCAGGGCAATACGTGTGACACGATCATGTCCGATCGCGCCGGTTCGTCCGGCCTGCTCGCCTAGGTCTGCGCCCGCGAACTCCAGCAGACTGGCAAAGGCCCGGACCCTGTCAACGGGGGTTGACCCCTTGGGGCTCGCGCTCATCGGGCGACCCTGCATCAGGGGTTGCCTGCCCGAAGCCATGCGTGCAGAGTATCGTCGATACGCCGGTCACCCGCCCGGTCTTCACGCATGACCACCTCCGAACCCCCCCTCAAAATCGATGACTGTCTGGCCCGCACTACGGCGGGCGGTTTCCCGCGCATCGCCATGGTCTCGACGCATGGTTACGTGGCGGCCCAGCCGCCGCTCGGGAAGGCGGACACCGGCGGGCAGGTCGTCTATGTGCTGGAGCTTGCCCGTAAGCTGGCGGACATGGGCTACGAGGTAGATATCTGGACCCGGCAATTCGAAGGCCAGCCGGAGGTGGACGTGATGGGGGACCGGGTCCGCGTGCTGCGCGTGCCCTGCGGCGGACCGGAGTTCATCCCCAAGGAATATCTGTACCGTACGCTCAAGGAATGGACGCACAAGGTGCTGGCGATCGTGCGCAAGCACGACCTCACTTACGCCTTCATCAACAGCCATTATTGGGACGCCGGCTACGCCAGCCAATTGCTGGCGGAGGCGTTGGCGATGCCGCATGTGCATACGCCGCACTCGCTCGGCAGCTGGAAGCAGTCGCAGATGCTCGCCGACTACCCCGGCCACGCCGACGAGTTCGAGCGGCGGTACAATTTCAAGGAACGTATCCATCATGAGCGGCTGATCTACGCCGAATGCGACCTGGTGATTGCCACCACGCCCGTCCAGACCGACCTGCTGGTCAGCGACTACGGCGTGCAACGCAACCGGGTGCGCATGATCCCTCCAGGTTACGACGACAACCGTTTCTTCCCGGTCTCCGCCGCCACCCGGCAGGTCGCCCGCGAACGGCTCGGCTTCAAAGGGCCGACCGTCCTCGCGCTCGGGCGGCTGGCGCGCAACAAGGGATACGACCTGCTCATCCGCTCCTTCGCGGTGGTGACGAAGCGGGTGCCGGACGCGCGTCTGCGCATCGCGGCGGGGGGGATGGAGCTCGGTGGCCGCGAGCAGAAGCTCATGGATGAGCTGACCATGCTGGTGGCGGAACTCGGCCTCGGCGAGCAGGTGATCTTCGACCAGTTCATCCCCGCCGCCGACCTGCCGGACTGGTACCGCGCCGCCGACTGCTTCGTGCTCTGCTCGCGGTACGAGCCGTTCGGCATGACCGCCGTCGAGTCGATGGCCTGCGGTACGCCGACCGTCGTGACCTGCCATGGCGGCCTATGGCGCACGGTGGTCTATGGCGTCCATGCCTTGGTGACCGACCCCTTCGACGCCGAGGACATGGGCATCACCATCGCCAAGGTCCTGACCTTACGCGGTCTCGACTACATGCTGCGTACGCGCGCCCCCCGGCGTGCGCGGGCGTCCTTCACCTGGACCGGTATCGCCCAGCAGTTGCTGGGCGCGGCGGAGAACCGCGGCCTGCGCGGGCTCAACTCGCCGGACTTCGCTCAGGGCGAAGAAGGCGCCTTCCTCGACTTCCTGTGACCGACCTCTCCCGATGACCAGACGTCGATCGTCCGCCGCCGTCCGTCTGTTCGTCAGCGACCTCGACGGCACGGTCTTGCCGCTGGCCGGAGGCGATGGGGTGCGGCGTTTCGCCGCCTGGTGGGATTCCCTGACGCCCGCGACCCGTCCCTTGCTATGTTACAACAGCGGACGTCTCTGCGGCGACGTGCGGGCCGTCGTGCGGGCCGTCGGGCTGCCGGCCCCCGACTACGTCATCGGCGGCGTCGGCACTTCGCTGACCGACGCCGCGGGCCATCAGCTCCCCGGCTTCCTGGAGCGCTTCGCGAACGGCTGGGAACGTTCCCGGGTGCAGGAGATCATGGCCGGGGTGCGCGGCATTGAGCCGCACCCTGAACGTTTCCAGAGCCCCTACAAGTCGAGCTGGTCCCTGCTCGACGCCGATCCCGCGCGCATCACCGCCATCGTCGCCGCCTTGGCTTCGGCCGATCTGCGCGTCCGGGTGATCTATTCCAGCGACCGCGACCTGGACGTGCTGCCCGCCGATGCCGGTAAGGGTCATGCCGTCGAGTGGTTGCGGCGGAAGACGCGCGTCGCCGCCCGCAACGTCGTGGTGGCAGGCGACACGGAGAACGACCTTGCGATGTTCGAGCTCCCGGACGTCCGCGGCATCGCCGTGGCGAACGCTCGCCCCGGGCTGCTCGCCGGCCTGTCGACCTGCGACGTCTACCGCGCGGCGGCGACGGAGGCCGACGGCGTGATCGAAGGTCTGGAATGCTTCGGCCTGCGCCCCCCGCCGGCCAGGCCGCCAGACTTGAAAAGACACCCATGAGCCTCATCCGCCTGTTCGCCACGCCGCTCGACGGCTCCCTGATCGGCGACCCTTCCGCCACCGCCGCCTTCCGCGATGTCTGGGAGGCGCTGCCTGCGCGCAGTCGCCCGCTGCTGTGCTTCAATACCGGCCGGCTCAGCGAGGACGTCTTCGCGCGTATCCGTTCCGGCGAGCTGCCGCGCCCGGACTACCTCATCGCCGCGGTCGGCACCGAGATCTTCGACCTGAAGGACGGACAGCGGATCGCCGCCTACGAACGCCGGATCGCGACCGATTGGGACCGGGCCAAGGTCGCGGCGCTGGCGGCCCAGATCCCCGGCATCGTCCCGCAGCCGGAAGCATTCCAGACCCCTTGGAAATCGAGCTGGTACTTTCCTTCCGCCGGCCCGGAGGTCATCGAGGGCATCCGGGGGCGTCTGGCCGAACAAGGCCTCCGGTCGGCGGTCGTCTACTCGAACAGCCGCGACCTGGATTTCATCCCCGCCGGATCGAGCAAAGGTCGCGCCTTGGCCTGGCTCTGTTCGTTCCTTGGAATCGACCCCGGCGCCGTGCTCGTCGCCGGCGACCGCGGGAGCGACCGCAGCATGTTCGAACTGCCCGGCGTCCGCGGCATCCTGGGCGACAATGCTCAGCCGGAACTGCTCGGCGCGGTGGTCGGCCGGGATGTCTACCAGTCGCAACGGCCATTCGCCCACGGCCTATTGGACGGACTCCGGCGTTTCGGAGTGTTGTCACCGGAGGCCGTGTCGGCCCGGCCGAGCGGGTCCGAGGTGACGGGCGACGGACGGGACGAAGAGATGCGCCTGCTCCTAGGCGGCGAAGCGGAGGCGGACCTGACCGCGGAGGAGACGGCGCTGATCTCCGAAGGTTACCGGCGCGCGTTGGACTGCCTGCGTCGCAACCTGACGCCGCGGGGCTTCTCCGCCTGCAGTCTGGATGACAACGAGGTGACCGGGACCGACGTCAACTACCGCAGCGTGTGGGGCCGGGACGCGGCGGTCACGATCCTGGGAAGTCTTTGCACCAACGAGCCGGACATCATCGACGCGGCGCGGCGCAGCCTCGAGACCTTGCTGGGTGCGACGACCAAGGACGGACAGGTCCCAGCCAACGTGCGCATCGACGACGGCGTCCCTGATTACAGCGGGGTCGGCGGCATCGCCGCCATCGACAGCGCCATCTGGCTGGTCATCGCCACGCACGATTTCGTCCTGCATACCGCCGACCACGAGTTCCTGGTCCGCCACCGGGACACACTGGCGGCGATCATGCGCTGGCTGCAGGCCCAAGACTCCAACCGGGACGGCCTGCTCGAGATTCCCGAGGCGGGCGACTGGACGGACCTGTTCGGCCGCAGCTACAACGTCCTCTACGATGAGGTGCTGTGGTACCGCGCCAAGGTCTGCTGGGGCCAGCTGCTGATGCGTCTGGGCCAGGACGACGAAGCAATCCGGCAGCTGGGCGACTCGCAGCAGATTCGGGGCCGGATCCTGCATGTCTTCTGGCCGACCACCGCCAAGCCTGAGCAGCCCCCGCTCTCGCCGACCTTCGCCGACCGGCAGTTCTCGCTCGGCGACGCGCGGTATCTGTTGGCGGAAGTCTCGCCATTCGGCTTTAGCTGGCGCTGCGACGTACTGGGCAACGTCCTCGGATTCTTGTTCAACGTACTGGACGTGCCCAGGGCGCGCACGGCCTTATCCTTCATGTGGGGAGTGGGCGTCAACCACCCCTGGCCGGTGGCCAATCTCTATCCGGTCGTGCACTCCGGCGACCCGGAATGGAAGGCCTATTACACCGTCAATCTGCTCAACCTGCCCCACCACTATCATAACGGGGGGGTCTGGTCGTTCATCGGCGGCCTATGGGTCGGCTTCATCCATCGCCTGGGGCAGTCGCGGGCGGCGGCCCGCGAGCTCGCGCGTCTGGCGAGATGCAACCGGCAAGGCCGTCTGCATGCCTGGGAGTTCAACGAGTGGCACCACGGCACCACCGGCCGACCGATGGGCAAGGCTTACCAGGCTTGGTCTGCGGCCACTTATCTGAAGGCGTGCCACGAACTGGGCTTTGCCGGCGGGGAGGCCCGTGCGCCCAGTTCGTCGACGCCACCTTCTTAGCCTCCACTGCGCCCTCATCGAGTCGAACACGGGGAACACGGGGTCACGGGGAACACGGGGTCAGGCCGCTCCCTGATAGTGTGCGCTCCTTAAAATCCCTGTAAGGTGTGGTTTTAGGAGCGCGTGAATGGTGGAGCGGCCTGACCCCTTAGTTCGAGCAGAGGAGTTTCCGGAGGTAAGACGGCGACCCAAACCCCATCCGTCTCGCGAGCCATGAAGTGCTGATTCCGTGCGTGTCACGCACATGTCTGGCTAGGGCGACTTTCCAGGCCTGAGCCTTCGGCGGTGCGCTCAATTGCTCGTCCGCACGCCCTAGGGAAGCAAGAGCGCCTCGGAATGCCTGCTCCCAGCGAGCGTGCTCTTCTGCAAGTAGCAGCTCTCGGCTTTTTCCGGCGATGGCCGGCGAAAAAGCGTCATCCGTTCGTCTCCCCTCCCTTTCTTTGCGAACAAGCCCGAATAGCTCCTCGTCGGTCGCCGCACGGTCCTCGGTCGCGAGGACGAAACGCAGTCTTTCTTCGTAGGCGTCCCATCCTGCTGAATCGTCCCTCAGCCCGTGCATAGACGTGAGCGCCAGTCCGAGCGTGAGATTTGCGCGTTGAGGGGGGCGTCGGAGTAAACGGTAGCTAGTCCAGCGATAGTCGCTCAACTCCTCGAGCGAGACGATGCCCGCCCGGACTGGGTTGAGGTGGACGTAGTCGATCTTACGTGCCGCCAAAGGGCCGGTTGGGTAGTGCGCGCAACCGAAACGGGATTGGAAGACGTGCCCGATCGAGCCGCGGAAGGCCTTGTGCTTATTAGCGAAGGCCGACTGGAGGGCGTGCATCCCTTCGCTCAGATTGCCCCGCGGGGTGGTCAGGACCAGGTGGAAGTGATTGGTCATGATCGCGAAGGCGTGAAGCTGCCAGGCGAAGCGCTGAGCCGTTACGAACATGGTTTCCAGGAAGACTTGTTTGGCGGCATCGGTTTCGAAGATCGGCTGCCCGAGTTCGGAGCGATTGTAGACGTGGTAAGCGCCTTGGTTGGAGATGAGACGTCGACGACGGGCCATGGTCGCATCGTCCAAGTAAGGTCGATTTCATCGACCGTAGATACCCCCTAACATGAACCACTCAGCCAACGGGGTCAGGCCGCTCCCTGGTAGAGTGCGCTCCTTGAAATCCCTTTAAGGTGCGGTTTTAGGAGCGCGTGAATCGTGGAGCGGCCTGACCCCTTAGTTCGAGCCGTCCAGGTGAACACGAACCGCTTCGGCACCACGACGAGCACCTTCGGTTCCGTCGGCGGCAATGCGCTCCAGTCGACGACGAACCGCTTCGGCAACACTTCGACCACGACCTCGTCGGGAGCCATGCCGGTGCTGCGTCTGCCCGGATCTTCCGGCCTCGGCTTCGGCGGCGCCGCCCCCGCCGGACTGCTCATTCCGCTGGAGTGAGAGGCTGCGGCCTGAGGGCCGCCAGTCGAGGGCGGGGGACACGAGGGCCGGAGGAAGTGGCAGTGCCCTGCGCCGAGACGCATCCGACTTGCCCGTCGGGCGCCCCCCGCTTAACCCATAAGCATGGATTTCCCCCTGCTCCAGCGCGTCGTCTGGCATAATCCCGTGCAGGATTATCTCATCGCCCTGCTCATCTTGGCCGTCCTCTGGGCCGTCCTCCGCATCATCCGTTCGGTCGCGCTCAGTCGTCTGCGCGAACTGGCGGCGCGGACCGAGACGACCTTCGATGACTTCGTCGTGGAAGCCTGCGAGCGGGCGCTGATGCCCCTGCTGAACTTCGGGGCGTTCTACTTCGCGACCACCTTCCTGGTCCTACCGGCCCGCGCCGAGGGCTGGATCCGGGCCGCCTCGGCCGTGCTGCTGGTCTTCTTCGGCGTCCGGTTCATCCTGACCGCCGTCCGCTACTTCCTCGAGCTCCAGCTCGCGCAGCGGCCCGACGGCAAGGAGAAGCTGGGGCAGGTCAGGGGCATGATGGTGGTGATCGGCGGCGCGACGTGGGTCCTGGGCGCCGTCTTCCTGCTGGATAACTTCGGCTACGACGTCACCGCCATCATCGCCGGCCTCGGCATCGGCGGCATCGCGATCGCGCTGGCCGCCCAGAACATCCTCGGCGACCTCTTCAACTATTTCGTCATCTTCTTCGACCGGCCCTTCGAAGTCGGCGACAACATCCTGGTGGACGACAAGCGCGGGGTCGTCGAGCAGATCGGCATCAAGACCACGCGCATCCGCAGCCTCACCGGCGAGGAGCTGGTCATGGCCAACACCTCGCTGACGAGTTCGCGCATCCACAACTTCCGTCGCCTGAACCGTCGCCGGGCCCTGCTCCAGATCGGCGTCGTCTACGGGACCCCCGCTGAGAAGCTCCGCCGGATCCCCGCGCTGCTCAAGGACATCATCACCACCGAGCCGGCCACGACCTTCGAGCGCTGCCATTTCTTCCGCTACGGCGCGAGCAGCCTCGATTTCGAGGCCGTCTATTTCGTCGAAAGCGCCGACTTCATCGCCTTCATGGACGCCCAGGAGCGGATCAACCTGCTCGTCTACGAGGCCTTCGCGCGGGAAGGCATCGAGTTCGCCTTCCCGACCCAGACCCTGCACGTGGCGCAGCCTTCACCGACCCGTCCCTGACAGTGCGGCCTGATGGCCGCTGGTCGAGGGCACGTGAGGTGGTCTAGGGGACCGGAGGATACGCGGGCCGGAGGGATGCGGTGCAAAAGTGCAAATAGGCCTACGGCCTGTGCAAAGGTGCAAAAGTGAGAGACGCACGTTGCGGGTTGCGGGTGGCGGCTCCGGCTGGCAGGTGGCGGGCTTATCCATTCAGCCCCCGAATCGATGCAGTCCTCTGTCATCTGTCATCGATTCAGCCATCCACTCCAGGTGGCGGGCTTATCCATTCAGCCCTCGACGCTGTCCTCCACGCAGACCTCAACTCAGCCGCCTCTTCTTCCTTTACGGCCAATCGGCTTCTTCTTTGGGTTACGGGCATGTCGAAGCGTCTTCCGGGTCTGGTGATCGAAGTCGAGGATCTGCCGGGTTTCCTGGCGAAGTCCGACGAGGACATCCT
>CALEEU010000410.1 GCA_937875975.1 uncultured Opitutia bacterium
AGGCCGAACGAGACCTTGGCGCACTTCTCGATGAAGCTGCGGCGGTCCTCGGGATGACGGAGGAGATTAGCGGAATGGAGGATGCTCATTGGACGAAGAGGAATTCGCGGGTGTTGGCGAGGACCCAGGCCAGGTCCGTCAGGGCGAGACCGTCCGCCAGCGACTGGCTCGCGGAGCTCAGTTCCTTGGCGGTCGGCTTGCGGGAAAGATAAGAAAGATAGAGCGACGTGACCTGCGCGTCCGGGGCCTTCTCCTTCATGGCGTCGATGACGGCGGCGGACCGGACGTCGGCGACGAGCTTGCCGACGGCACCGTTCATCATCTGCAGGACCTGCGGGATGCTGCCGTCGTTGGTGGCGGAATCCGCCAGCAACCGGTCCCCCTGCCCCCACAGCCGGAGGAAGTGCGTTTCGGATGAGGGCTGCGGAAGTTCGCTCGCCCGGGCCAGCATGAGCGAGAAGCGGCTGACGGGCTTGTCGCCTTCGTAACCATTGGCGAGGCCGAGGGCCGAACCGCCGGCGGCCTTCTTGCCGCCCGCCGCCTTGCCGCCGCCGGAAAAGGCCTTCTTGGTGCGATCGACGGCGTTCTTGATTTCGGCCAAGGTGACCTTGCCGGCCGGCAGCGCCATGGCCTTGAGGTCGTCCCCGCGACGGAGAAGCACGTTGTCCGCATAGGTGCCGACGGCGGTGACGATAAGGCTATCCCAGACCTGTTCGGCGCTCAGGCGGCGGACGACCGGGCCGTTGAAGAGATACTTGGCCTTACCGAGATCAGGCGTGGCGCTGGCCGAAGCCTGATAGGTCTTGGAGTTATAGATGACGCGCTGCACCTCGCGCAGGTCGAACTTGGCGGCCTTCATGACGAAGGTGAGGTGGGCCATGAGCTCGGGGCTGCTCGCCTCGGCGAGGTCGTCGATGTCGTTGACGGGTTCGATCACGCCCAGGCCGAAGGCTTTCTTCCAGATCCGGTTGGCGATGTTGGTCGCGAAGCGCGGGTTCTGCGGGCTCGTCAGCCAGCGGGCGAACTCGTCGCGCAGCTGGGAGGGGGTCTTGGTGTTGACGTTGTATACCGGCAGGGATTTCTCGCCCTTGCTCCAGGCGATCAGCGCAGGGGTCACGGGATCGCCGGCCTTGGCGTCCTTGTACTTATAATCCTTGGGGAAGGTCAGCTTCTGCTTCTCGCCGTCTTCGAGGCGGAAGGCGTTCATGTCCGCGATCTTGGTCGTGGCGGCCTTCGGGAGGCTGGCGTCGCCCTTGATCGCTTTCTTGATGGCGCCGAGGATGGCTTCGTCTTTCCCGTCGGTGGCTCCGAAGAACGCCGCCATCTGGTAGA
>CALEEU010000411.1 GCA_937875975.1 uncultured Opitutia bacterium
AGGCCGAACGAGACCTTGGCGCACTTCTCGATGAAGCTGCGGCGGTCCTCGGGATTACGGAGGAGATTGGCGGAATGGAGGATACTCATTGGACGAAGAGGAATTCGCGGGTGTTGGCGAGGACCCAGGCCAGATCCGTCAGGGCGAGACCGTCCATAAGCGACTTGCTCGCTACGGCTAGCTCCTTGGCGGTCGGTTTGCGGGAGAGATAAGAAAGATAAAGAGATGTGACCTGCGCGTCCGGTGCCTTCTCCTTCACAGCGTCCATGACGGCGGCGGAACGGACGTCGGCGACGAGCTTACCGACGGAGCCGTTCATCATCTGCAGGACCTGCGGCACGCTGCCGTCATTGGTCGCGGAATCCGCCAGAAGACGGTCACCCTGGCCCCAGAGGCGCAGGAAGTGGGTCTCCGGCGAAGGTTGCGGTAGCTCGCTGGCGCGGGCCAACATCATGGAGAACCGGCTGATGGGTTTGTCGCCGTCATAACCGTTGGCGAGACCAAGGGCCGAACCACCGGCGGCCTTCTTGCCTCCGGCCGCCTTGCCGCCACCCGAAAAAGCCTTCTTCGTGCGTTCCACGGCGTTCTTTATTTCGGCCAAGGTCACCTTGCCGGCCGGGAGCGCCATGGCCTTGAGATCATCGCCGCGACGGAGCAACACGTTGTCCGCATAGGTGCCGACGGCGGTGACGATCAGGCTATCCCAAACCTGCTCGGCGCTGAGACGACGGACGAGCGGGCCGTTGAAGAGATACTTGGCTTTGCCGAGGTCCGGCGTGGCGCTGGCCGAAGCCTGGTAGGTCTTGGAGTTGTAGATGACGCGCTGGACTTCGCGGAGGTCGAACTTGGCGGCCTTCATGACGAAGGTGAGGTGGGCCATGAGCTCGGGGCTGCTCGCCTCGGCGAGGTCATCGATATCATTGACGGGCTCGATCACACCCAGTCCAAAGGCTTTCTTCCAGATCCGGTTGGCGATATTGGTCGCGAAGCGCGGGTTCTGTGGGCTCGTCAGCCAGCGGGCAAACTCGTCGCGCAGCTGGGAGGGGGTCTTGGTGTTGACGTTATATACCGGCAGGGATTTCTCACCCTTACTCCAGGCAATCAGTGCAGGGGTCACGGGATCTCCGGCCTTGGCGTCCTTGTACTTATAATCCTTAGGGAAGGTCAGCTTCTGCTTCTCACCATCTTCGAGGCGGAAGGCGTTCATGTCCGCAATCTTGGTTGTGGCAGCCTTCGGGAGGCTGGAGTCGCCCTTGATTGCTTTCTTGATGGCGCCAAGGATGGCTTCGTCTTTCCCGTCGGTGGCTCCGAAGAACGCCGCCATCTGGTAGA
>CALEEU010000412.1 GCA_937875975.1 uncultured Opitutia bacterium
TCGGCGTATTACCTCCATGCCCATCGGGTCCGGCTGTACCTCCTGCCCACGCATTTCCGGGTGAATGCCGCGGTGCTCGCGGGGCTTGTCGTGTCGTTGGGCTTCGTCGCCTATGCTTACTTCGCCCTCGGCCTCCTTTCCGCCCCGCTGGCGGCGGCCGTCGCGGCGGTGTTGCTAGGTTCATGGTCCCTCGCGCGCGCGGCTTTGCGGCGCGCCTGGCCGCCGCTTTTCGGCGCCTTCCTCTGGTGGGGTCTTGCCGCCACCGCCCTGCGTGCGCCGCCGAGCGAGGCGTTGCTCTGGCTAGGGTTGGGACTGCTGTGCGCACAAGCGATGCCGGGCTTCGCGGTCGCGGCCCAGGCATCCCGCCGTCGCGTCTGATCAGACCGCTTCCTTGCTGCCGGCGCTGTTCATGAGGTGCGTCATGAAACGCTTCATGGCTGGCGTCAGCACGCGGCCCTTGCGGTGCAGGATGGCCAGCGGACGGGCCACGCGGCGGTCTCGCAGGCGGAGCATGACAAGCGTCCCTTGCTCGACTTCCTGGCGGATGGTGCCTTCGGGCACGAGCGCCACGCCCGCGTCGACTTCCACCGCACGCTTGAGCGTTTCGATATTGTCGAACTCCATGGAGGGCTCGAGCTCGATGCGCTGCTCGCGGAAGAATTGGTCGAGCGCCTTACGCGTCGGGATATCTTGGTCGAAGCCGATGAACTTGCCGCCTTGCAGGTCGGCGAGATCGATCTCCTTCTTGCCTGCGAGCTTGTGCTTGGGCGAGCAGATGGCGACGAGCTGGTCTTCCATCAGGGGGATGATCTCGACTTGGCGGGTCTTCTGCGGGAAAGCGACGAGACCGAAGTCCACCGCATTCGAGATGACGTCCTCGTAGACCAGGTTCGAGCGACGGTATTCGACGCGCACGTTGACATGCGGGAATTCCTGCATGAACGACTTCACGTGCGGCGGGAGCTCATGGAGGCCGATGGAGACGATGGTCGAGATGTGCACCGTGCCGCTGACGACCTTGCGCATCTCTTGCATCTCGCTGCCGACCTGTTCGTAGCGGTTGAGGATGTCTTTAGCGGCCTCATAGAGGCTGCGACCCTCGCGCGTGAGCCGGAACTGCTTCTGGCTCCGGTCGACGATCAGGACATTGAAATGCTTTTCCATCGAGCGCAGCTGCTGGCTGACGGCCGACTGGGTGATGGCGTTGAGCTTGGCCGCCTTGGAGAAGCTTTCGTTATCCACCAGGTCGCGGAAGATCTTCAGGTTCTCGATATGCATGGGAATGAAAGACTCCATGATTAATGAATCTAATGGGTAATTGCTTCAAGTGTAGATATGCTAATCCTAGGCCTTGGCCCTCGGGGTGCCCTGGGGAGCCCGACTGGTTGACTCCCCGCCCGTTCTCCCTCCCTCTGGTGCAAATGGTCTCCTCCGACCAGTTTAAGGCCCATTGCGAGGGGGTAGTCGCCCGCATCCAGGCCGCCTGCGCCCGTTCCGGCCGCGACCCGGCTTCCGTGCGCCTGCTGCCGGTGACCAAGACCCACCCGGTCGAGGCCGCTTTGCTGGCCTATGGCTTCGGTCTCCGGGCCGTCGGCGAGAATCGGGTCCAGGAAGCCGCCCAGAAGCGTCCCCTGGCCCCGGCCGACCTCCGCTGGGAGCTGATCGGCCACCTGCAGTCCAACAAGGCCAAGCACGCCCTGCAGGCTTTCGACGTGATCCAGAGCGTCGACTCTCCCGAACTCGCCACCCGGCTCGGTCGGCTGGCCGGCGAGATGGGCTTGCGCCGTGAGGTGCTCTTGCAGGTCAACTCCGGCGACGATCCGGCGAAGTTCGGCTGCGACCTGGCGGACGCCCCCCGTCTCCTCGAGGCGGCCCTCGCCCAGCCCGCGCTCGTCGTGCAGGGCCTGATGGCCATCGCGCCGCTGTCCGACGACCCTGCGGTCGCCGACCGCACCTTCGCCGAGCTCCGTCTCTGCCGCGACGCCCTCGCCGCCCGCTTCGGCGTGGCGCTCCCGGAATTATCGATGGGGATGAGCGGAGACCTTGAATCCGCCGTCGCCGCAGGTTCTACTTGTGTCCGTGTCGGCTCCGCTTTGTTCGGTAGCCGTCCCTCCGCATGATCCGCCGCCTTCAAATCCGCGACCTCGCCCTGATGGACCGCACCGAGCTCGAGCTGGGTTCGGGCTTCACGGTGGTCACGGGTGAGACCGGCGCAGGCAAGTCCGTCTTGCTCGGTGCGCTCTCGCTCCTCGCGGGCAATCGCGCCGCAAAGACGATCGTCCGCAAGGGCTCCGAGGAATGCTCGGTCGAAGCCGAGCTCGAGACCGACGGCGATAAGCGGTTCGACGAAGTCCTTAAGTCCCTCGACCTGCCGGCTTGCGACGACGGTCTGCTCATCTTGAAGCGTTCAGTCCATGCGGCCAAGGCGGGACGAATCTCAATCAACGGCGGTTCGGCCACGCTCACGCAACTTCAGCAGCTCGGCGAGCTCTGGATCGATTTCCACGGCCCAGGCGAACCGCAGAAATTGATGCGCGCAGAGACCCAGCTGGAGATGCTCGATCTGCA
>CALEEU010000413.1 GCA_937875975.1 uncultured Opitutia bacterium
GCCAGCGACGAGAAAGGCTATGCGCCCAAGGAGAACGGCGTCTCGCCGGGCAGCCTGCATGCGACCATCGCGCACGCCGCCGGACTGCCGGTGCAGACGGACATCATCACCCCGGCCGGACGTCCGATGCAGGTCGGCAACAAGGCGGCTCCGCAGACGGGCGTCTTCGCCTGAGCGTTCCGAACGACTCCTTCGAAAGCCGCCTGATGGGCGGCTTTCTTATTGCAGGAGCATCGCGAGGTCGGACGGCTTTTCCAGGTGCACCGCGTGGCCGGCTCCTTCGATCAGGCTATGGCGCGCTTTCGGAAGGTGAGCTCCCATCTCGTGGGCGAGGCGCGTGAACTTCACGTCGTGTTCGCCGCAGACGAGGTCGACCGGGAAGCGGATCTCCTTCAGGCGATGCCAGAGCGAGGGGAGTGTCCCGGTGCCGATATTCTCCAAGCTGAGCGCCAGGCCTTCCGGGTCGTTTTGGGCGCGACGGGCGAGGATGGGGTCCAGACGTTCCTTGGGTAGGCGCAGCATCGGCTGGAAGAACGTCTGATTGTGCCAATACTTGAAGAAGGCTTCTAGTCCGCGGGTGCGGATGAACTCGGCCAGCGTAGCGTCGCCGAGTCGTCGCTCGTCGCGTTCCTCCGGGGTGGCCAAGCCGGGGCTGGCACCGACCAGGATCAGGCGCCGGATACGTTCCGGGTGGGCGATGGCCCAGTGGAGGGCGAGGCGGCCGCCCATCGAGTAGCCCATGAGGGTGATCTGAGGGGCCGTGGCGGCCTGGGAGATGATATCCAGGTGGGCGGGCAGGGAGTAGGCTGGGAGGTCTCTCAGCAGGCTTTTAGACCCATGTCCGGGCAGATCCGGGGTCGAAAGGCTCGTGCCGGGGGGGAGGGTAGCGCGAATCAGGTCGAAATCCGCCCCTTGGCCAGTGAACCCATGGAGGGCGACGATGGGGTTCATAGGGAAGGCGGCAGGCTGCCCGGGTTGGCCATGGCGAGGTTGTAGGCTAGGGCGGTCCCGGGGGACAGAATAAATAGGGAACAAGCGTCTTATTTTAGGGTAGAAGTATCAACCCCGCTATGCCTGGCATCCGCGTCAAACCATGGAACCGTGTCGACGGTCCCATTTACAGCTTAGCCACCACGGCTAACGGCAAGGGTAACCTGAATATCTGCAGCTACGTCACCCCGATCTCGATGAAGCCCAAGCGCTTCATCATCGGCGTGTACAAGGACACCAAGACCTTGGCCAATCTGGAGATCAATCCGATCGGCTTGCTCAACTACATGGCCAAGGATCAGGCCAATCACATCAAGCTGCTCGGGAAGAAGTCCGGCAATTCGACGGACAAGATCTCCCAGTTGGGCGACCAGATCGAACATGTCGGTGAAGGCCTGTTCATGCTCAAAGGCGCGATCGCGACACTGCGCTTGAAATTCATGGAGCGCATCGATTGCGGTGATCACTGGGCCTGGCTTGCGCACGTCGACTCCTACGAGAACTTGCGCGAAGCCCCTCCGCTGACGTTGGAAGAGTTGAAGAAGCTGAAGCTGATCTTGGCCTAAGGGCCAAGAGGGGCAGGGGTAGGGGCAGGGGTAGGGTTAGAATACAAAAGAAGAGGGCTAGGAATCATCAAGATCCTAGCCCTAGCTCTGGCCCTAGGCCTGCGGAGCGATAGCTCCGCTTACTTCTTCTTCGAAGCTTTCTTCGACTTCAGCTCTTCGCGGTGCGGGATCAGGTAAGTGCGGCCGCGGATGAGGCGTTCGTAGAGGTCGACCATCGCCACGCCTTCGCGGGGACGGACCGAGTCGGCCTTCGTCGCACGATCGACTTGGCGCTTCAGCATGCGGCAGAGGTCTTCGGCGTTGTACTGGATCATGCCGAGGATGCGTTCGACGGAGTAACCCGGGATGCTTTCCTCGATGTAGAAGCCGTCGGCTTCGTCATCCTCGAGGAAGACGTGGGCTTCGTTGACGCGGCCGAAGAGGTTATGCAGGTCCCCCATGATGTCCTGGTAGGCGCCGACC
The DNA here is from genome assembly GCA_937875975.1 of uncultured Opitutia bacterium. Lineage (GTDB taxonomy): Bacteria > Verrucomicrobiota > Verrucomicrobiia > Opitutales > UBA953 > UBA953. Next base: position 2,019 of record CALEEU010000413.1, read on the forward strand.
ATGAAGGCGCCGACGTAGTAGGGCTGGCCTTCCTTGAGCGGATGGAGCGCGAGCGTCTTGCGGACGTCCTCGAGGTCGATGAAGTCGTCGACCTTGCCGTCGGAGTCGCAGGTGATGTCGACGAGCGTCGCCTGGACCGTCGGGCGTTCGTTAAGGCGATGGATCGGGGCGATCGGGAAGAGTTGATCGAGGGCCCAGTGGTCGAGCAGCGACTGGAAGACCGAGAAGTTACAGACGTACTGTTCGGCCAGCATCGAGTCGAGGCGGGCGAGTTCATCTGGGACGTCGGAGGAGTCCTTGAGGTCATCGCGGATCTGGCGGCAGATGTCCCAGAAGAGACGGTCGGCGGCGGCGCGTTCTTCGAGGCGGAGGTTGCCGAGGCTGAAGCGGGCGTGGGCTTCTTCGCGCTTTTCTTTGGCGTCGTGGTAGCGTTCGAGCGGGTCGAACTTCCGCTTGTTCTTCCGGATGGATTCGAGTTCTTTGACCAGCTGGTGGGTCTTGCCCTTCGAGGTGTCGACCTTGCCGTCGTCGCGCGTGATGCGGTCGACCGCTTCGAAGATCAGGATCGAGTGCGGGGCGACGAGGGCGCGGCCGGATTCCGAGACGATGTCGGGGAGCTCCACCTTGCTCTCTTCGCAGATCTGCTTGACGTTCGCGACCACGTCGCGGGCGTAGACTTCCATGCTGTAGTTCATGGAAGATTCGTAGGCCGAGCGGCTGCCATCGTAGTCGATGCCCAGGCCGCCGCCGACGTCGAGGAGGCCCATCGGGAAGCCCATCCGTTTCAGCTCGCAGTAGAAGCGGGTGGCTTCGACCACGGCCTTCTTGATCGTGCCGATGTTCGGGACCTGGGAGCCGATGTGGAAGTGGACGAGGCGAAGGGAGTCCTTCATCTTCGCCTTGGCGAGACGGCCGGCGACTTCGACGATCTCGGAGGCCGTCAGGCCGAACTTCGCGTTCTCGCCGGTGCTCTCGGCCCACTTGCCTTCGCCGGCCGTGGTGAGCTTGACGCGCAGGCCGATGTGGGGCTGCACGCCCATGCGGCGGGCGATGCGGATGATGGCGTCGATCTCGGAGAGCTGTTCGACGACGATGATGGTCTGCTTGCCGAGGCGGCGGCCCATCAGGGCGAGCTCGATGTATTCCTCGTCCTTGTAGCCGTTGCAGATCAGGAGGGCCTTGCGGTTCTCGAGCAGGGCGAGGGCGATGATGAGCTCGGGCTTCGAGCCGGCTTCGAGGCCGAAATCGTATTCTTCGCCGGCGTCGAGGATCTCCTCGACCACTTCGCGGAGCTGGTTGACCTTGATCGGGAAGACGCCGCGGTAGCGGCCGTCGTAGTCCTCTTCCTTGATGGCGTTACGGAAGGCTTCGTTGATCTGCGTCACGCGATTGCGGAGCAGGTCTTGGACGCGGATCGTCAGCGGGGGCTTCAGGCCGGAGGCTTCGACTTCCTTGACGATGTCCGTGATGCGGATCTTGCGGTGGTCGCCTTTCGGGTGCACGCAGAGGTGACCCTGAGGGTCCACGGAGAAGTTGTTACCTCCCCATCGTTTGAAGCCGTAGTATTCTTCGGCGTCTTTGGTAGTCCAGGGCTGCGGTTTGCTCACGTCGGTAGGGAGGTGGACTTTTTATCGTGCGGGGGGAAGCGCAAGGGGAAATCTCGCCTCCGCGGATGGCTTACGGCTCGACCCAGCGGGGGCGGGCGATTGTCTGGCCTCATGTCCGCCGAACCCGTCATCCGAGCGACGATTGCGTTACGGAAGGCCTTGGCCGGCCGTTCGTTTCCCGCGCCGGCGGACTTCGTCTATCAGCCGTTGGACTATGCTTGGGCCTCGCACGAGGCCTACCTGCGTCGCTTTGCGGCTTCCGGCCCGAAGAAGGTCCTCTTCCTCGGCATGAATCCCGGACCGTTCGGCATGGCCCAGACCGGCGTGCCGTTCGGCGAGATCGCCGCCGTCCGTGACTGGATGGGTCTCGAGAGGCCGGTCGGTCGACCCGACAAGGAGCATCCCGGCAAGAAGGTGACCGGGTTCGCCTGCCATCGCTCCGAGGTGAGCGGACGTCGTCTCTGGGGCTTGTTCCAGGAGCGCTTCGGCAAGGCCGAGGCCTTCTTCGCCGAGTACCTCGTCCATAATTACTGCCCGTTGCT
>CALEEU010000414.1 GCA_937875975.1 uncultured Opitutia bacterium
GGTGAGCGCCACCAGCGGGGCTAACAGCAGGAGGGCGAGGAGGGAGCGCATGATTGTAAAATAGGGGTAGGGGTGGGGGTAGGGGTAGTTTTTAAGTTCTGGCCAACTATTCAACCGTTCAACGGATCAACTTCCTATCTCCGGCTTACTTCGCTTTCTTCGCGGGGGCATCAGCTGGCTTGAGCACGGACACGCGGCCCACGGGGCGGCGGTTCTTGCCCTTCTGGTTGGTGGCGGAGTCTCCAATGTCCTCGCGCATCCGCTCCGCTAGGGCGCGCAGGCGCGCCGCAACCTCTGGGTGTTGTCCAATTACGTCCGTCGTCTCGCCCACGTCCGCCGTGAGATCGTAGAGCGCCTCGGGCAGAAGTGCACCCTTCGCATCGCCCGGCTTTCGATCATACGGGGTGTCGTCCATGGCAGTGCGCGGGAAGACGAGCTTCCAGTTCGCGCTGCGAACCGCCTCTATTTTCTCCCCATAGTAGTAGAAGAACGCTTCGTGAGGACTCGGCGCACCGGGCTTGGTCATCAGCGGGAGGATGTCCTTGCCATCGATGATTCGGTCCTGCGGAGGCTGCGCTCCGGTGATACCGGCCACGGTGGGTAGGACGTCCATCGCGGAGGCGATCTCGCGGCAGACGAGGCCGGCGGGGATTCGGCCTGGCCAACGCATGATGCAAGGAACACGCACACCGCCTTCACGCGTGGTCGCCTTGGCCGCCCGCAGGGGGAAGGCCTGGCCTCGCTTGTCGTAAGGACCGCGGGTGTCCGGTCCGTTGTCCGAGGTGAACACGATGAGCGTCTGTTCTGCCAATCCCGTTTCATCGAGTGCCTTCAAGACCTCGCCGACGCCCGAATCCAAGTGCTCCACGACGTCACCATATAAGCCCCGTGCTGATTTGCCACGCAAGCGGTCGGGGACGTGCAGCGGGATATGCGGCGCGCTGTAGGAGAGATAGAGAAAGAATGGTTCCTCGCGCTTCGCCCGCACGAACTTCACCGCCTCCTCGGTGAACCGTTCGTTGAGCGTCTTCTGGTCGGGCTTCGGCTCGACGACCGTCTCGTCGCGGTGGAGGACAAAGGGTTGCATGTCGTTGGGGAACATCATCCCGTAGAACGAATCGAAGCCATGCTGGCGCGGGGTGAATGGGGCCTGGTGCCCGAGGTGCCACTTCCCAACGCAGGCGGTGGCGTAGCCGCGTTTCTTCAAGATCTCAGCCAGGGTGACCTCGTCGGGGTTCAGCCCAGTCGGGGACGCTGGGAAGAGGATGCCGGGGAAGCCCACGCGCACCGGGTAGCAGCCGGTCATGAGTGCCGCGCGGGACGGGCTGCAGACGGAGGACGGTGCGTAGTAGTCGGTGAACCGGGCGCCCTCGGCGGCGAGCCGGTCGATGTTCGGTGTCTGGATCTTCTCGAAGCCCGGGCGCTTGTCCGGGGTCCAATAGCACCCGACGTCGTCGTAGCCGAGATCATCGGTGAGGATGACGATGACGTTAGGCTTCTTCGCGGGCGCGTCGGCGGCTGTGAGCACAGCCAGCGGAGCTAGCAGCAGGAGGGCGAGGAGGGAGCGCATGATTATGAAATAGGGGTAGGGGTGGGATTATTACATCTGGCCAACGGATCAACGGATCAACCGGTCA
>CALEEU010000415.1 GCA_937875975.1 uncultured Opitutia bacterium
CGGGCGAGGCGGAGGCCTTCGTTGATGCGGAAGGAGCCATCGACCTGCGGGTCGTTGATCAAGCCCTTCCAGCCGACGGTGGTACGGGGCTTCTCGAAATAGACGCGCATGACGACCAGGAGGTCGGCGGCATGCTTCCGGGCTTCCTTCTGAAGGAGGGCGGCGTACTCCAAGGCGGCCTTGGTGTCGTGGACCGAACAGGGGCCGACGATGACCATCAGACGGTCGTCTTGGCCGGAAATGACCTTGGCGGCATCCTTACGGGCGGTCGTCACGACCTCGGTAGCCTTCTCGGACGCAGGGAGCTCCTGGAGCACGAGGGCGGGAGTCAGCAGGGGGTGCTGGCTACGAATGCGAAGGTCGTCCGTATTATGGTACATCAGGTGAAGGGCCTTTCCCTTTGGGAAAAGGGGGTAAATGAAGGGGTCGGCAGGCCCGGTGTCAATGACGCGTCCCTTATTGACGCGAGGGGCTTTCAGTATCAAAACTGTCTCAAATCGGCATGCCCAAGCCTCTTGCCAGTGAATCGCCGGAGCAATCCGGAGCCTTCCGGGCCTTCATCGCCCAGCAGGGGCTACGTGCGACCCGCCAACGCATGGCGGTCTTCGAGGGCGCGCGGACCATCCAAGGGCACTACACCGCTGAGGATCTCCTCAAGAAGGCTCGCTCGCTCGACCGCAGCGTTTCCCGTGCGACGATCTACCGCGCCATCCCCCTGCTCATCGGCAGCAGCGTGATCCGCGAGGTCGATGTCGGCCGCGATCACAAGTACTACCTCGCCGAAGCTGGTAGTGCGACCTTCCGTGCCCAGCTCATCTGCGAAAGCTGCGAAACGATTGTCGAAGTCGAAGCTCCGTTCATGGAATGGTACGGCAAGGCCGTCGCCGCCAAGCACGGCATGCGCCCCATCTCCCAGAAACTCCAGGTCACCGCGCTCTGCGAACGTTGCCAGAAGCGCAAGGCCGCCCGCCCATGATCCCCTTCCCGTCCGCTTCCGTCTTCCCTCCCCTGCCCCTCGGCGGCACGGCACTGTCTGACCTGCAGAAGGAAGTCATCGCCCTCAAAAAGGCCAAGGACGCCATCATCCTTGCGCACAACTACCAGTGCGAGGACATCCAGAACGTCGCCGATTTCGTCGGCGACTCGCTCGGCCTCGCCTACAAGGCCGCTGAGGCGAAGCAGTCCACAATCGTTTTCTGCGGCGTGCATTTCATGGCCGAGACGGCCAAGATTGTGAACCCGACGCGCCGCGTGCTCTTACCGGACATGAACGCCGGCTGCTCGCTCGCCGACTCCTGCCCAGCGGCGAAGCTCGCTGCCGCCAAAGCCGCGGACCCTTCCCTTTACGTCGTCGCGTACATCAATTGCAGCGCGGCGGTGAAGGCGATCAGCGATGTCATCGTGACCAGCGGCAACGCTTCGAAGATCGTCAACCGCGTGCCGGCTGATCGAAACATCCTGTTCGTCCCGGACCAGAACCTCGGTCGCTGGGTCTCCGGCAAGACCGGCCGCTCGATGCAGCTGTGGCCGGGCAACTGCTACGCCCACGTACAATTCACGCCAGGAGCCCTGCTCCGCACCAAAGCCGCGCATCCTGGAGCCCCCATTGTGGCCCACCCTGAATGTACTGAAGCCGTCCGCGAGATGGCCGACATGGTCTGCTCGACCGAAATGATGGTCGGCTGGTGCAAGCAACAGACGGCTGAAACGATCATCATTACCACGGAATCAGGGATGATCCACCGCCTTCGTAAAGAAGTGCCTGGCAAGACGTTCGTCTCCGCGCCGACAGACCGTTGCTCCTGCAACGACTGCAAGTTCATGAAGATGAATACGCTGGCAAAAGTGCGTGACTGCCTGCGCGACGGCTCGCCCGAGATCCTGATGGATGAGACCCTCCGACTCGCCGCCGAGATTCCGCTCCGCCGGATGCTCGAATGGAGCAAATAGGAGCGGAACGACGTTTCGTATAATGGAATAGGGTAAAAAAACTTTTACCAAAGTTTGACAATTCGGTTTATAAAAAAATGTTGAGGGGGTCCAAATCGCTTCAAAATCATCCGTCAAAGACCCGGATGACGGCAAGCACGCCCACACCTCTATGAAAATCGAGCTCGATCCCTCCGCCTTCACCTCGAAGGACGCCTACGTCCGCGCCGCCCTTTCCAAGGCCCGCGACCTTGCCGTGCAGACCTGGGAAGACGAACACAGCGAACGCCAGTCGCTGATCGAACGCGAAGTCGCCAGCCTCTCGAAACCCGAGCTCGCCAAGCGTCTGATCAAGCTGCTCTCCCGCCCGAACCGCGCTCGAGCCCAGATTTCGGACAGCATGCGCGCCAAGGCCCTTAACATGCGCAAGAAAGGCGCCCCGGTCCGCGAGATCGCCGCTGAGCTCGGCATCTCGATCCCGTCGGTCTACAATATCACCAAGGACTAACCTTGCCCGCCATCCCCGCCTCGCCGAAGGTATCGGCGATGCAGGAATGGAATCGCGGCGATCCGTCGAAAGCCCCCGCTCGCGCGCCCTTGGCCCGCGGCGGGAAGCTGGATGCTCCCCGCCTGGTAGCGGCCTACCGGGCCGGCATCTTCCCTTGGTATTCCGCGGGCGAACCGGTGAAGTGGTGGTGTCCCGACCCGCGCTTCGTGATGCGTCCGGCCGATTTCCGCCTGACGGACAGCCTGAAGAAGACGATGCGCAAGAAGGGCTGGTCGGTCACGTTTGACCAGAAGTTCGAGACGGTGATGCGCCGCTGCTCCGAAGTCCCCCGACCCGGCCAGAACGGCACCTGGATCAACGACGACATGATCAAGGCCTACTGCGAGCTTCACCGCCTCGGCATCGCCCATAGCGTCGAGGTCAACTGGGAAGGCCAGCTCGTCGGCGGACTCTACGGCGTCGCCCTCGGCCGCCTCTTCCATGGCGAATCGATGTTCCACCTGAAGGCAGATGCTTCGAAGGTCGGCTTCGCCACGCTCGTCGGCCGCCTACAGGCCTGCGGCTTCTTCCTCATCGATTGCCAGGTACCCACGCCGCACCTCTCCAGCCTCGGGGCCTTCCTGATCGATCGCGCCGAATTCCTTGAAGTGGTGAAGCTGTTCCGCGACCAGCCGCCCACGGGCGATGCGTTCGGGCCTATTCCGACTTCGGACGCGACTTGAGCAGTGCGCGAGCTTCCCGCTCGTAGACGCGCTCGACGATGACGCAGAGCTGCTGCAGCGAACGTCCGTCGGTGTAAACGGCGATGCCGGCCTTCATGTAGGCCTGCTCTCGCTTCCTCATGAGTTCGCGGATCTTGGCCTCCGGATCGTCGCCCTTGAGGAGCGGACGACGCGAATTACCCGCGGTACGACGCAGGATGGTGTCGACCGAGGCGAAGAGCGTGACGACGATGCCTTTCGAGCGGACGAGCTCGCCCATGCCTGGCGGGACGACCAGGCCGCCGCCACAGGCGATGACGGCTCCGTTCACCGGCAGGAGGCTTTCGACGACCTGGCGCTCGAGGGCGCGGAAATGCTCTTCGCCGTGCTCGGCGAAGATGTCGGCGATCGATACGCCGGCCAGCTTCTCGACTAATTCGTCAGTATCATAGAAACGGCGGCGCCAACGCTTGGCCAGCTGGCGGCCGAGCGCGGACTTTCCCGTCCCCATGAATCCGGCGAGGATCAGGTTCGGGGAGTCTTCCTTGTTCGCGACGGGCGCCATGGGGACATAGCAATCCCCCACCCGCCTCTCGGCAAGCGACAAGCGTCGGGAGGACTACTTGGGCGGGAGGGCGTCGAGCGAGGCTTTCGCCTTCGGCGCGATCCGTTCGGAAAGCCCTTGCGAGGCTTCCGTCAACGCGGCGCGGTCGGCTTCAGCGAACAGACGAGGCACGGAAGCCCAGGCGGCCTCGGTCAGCTCGTTGGCCGGACCTTTAAGCAAGGGAAGCATCGCCGCCTTGATGGCGGGACGACTCTTGCTGCCGACACGGCCTGCGCGGACGGAGATGATGCGGGCCCACGCGGCCTTGGCGGCGAGCGAGGCTCCCGGCAGATCGGCCGGGAGATACCTGACAGCCAGCGTTGGCGGCAGACGGAGGATCTCGTCCTCGACCTCCTGCACCTGCGAACGCTGCGTCAGTTTCGGCATGCGCTCCCAGAGAATCGGAGCGGCGACAGAGGAGCTGATGCGGCGCAGCAGGCGATTGGCGCGCTGAGCGGTGGCGAAGTCTTCATGCTTCGTGAGCGCGACCAGTTCGTCGTTGGTCAATGGGTATTCCTTCGAGGAGCGCCGAAGGTCGAGCAAGCGCTCGAGGTGGGCGAGCTTGGTTTCCGACGTGGTGCCGTCCGGGGAATCATACTCCTGCGCCTGCTTCGGATTGAGCGGCAACCTTGGCTTATGATTAGGATCCAGGAGCAGCACCTGGCTCAAGGCGGACCGTACTTCAGGGTTCTCGGACGATCTGACGGCGATACGGACGCGCTCGAACCAAGCCTTGGCTTCAGGCGAAGCCATGATGAAAGAACGCGAGTGGTCGAAGATCGCCTGCTGGGCGGCGAGGCGCTTCTCCGCGACCGCGAGATCGGCGAAGGTGGCGTCGGACGGAACCTCGGCAGCCGTGCCGACCAGGCAGGCGGCGCAGGCAAGGAAGAGGGATAGGTGCTTCATGGTCGTGTCGATCGGCGTGCGCTCAGATAGACCAGCTGCCACGCAGGGCCGGAGAGTGGAGGTGGTTGGCCTGGTCGTCGCCAATGAAGCCGCTCGCGTCCGGCTTGAAGTTCAGCTTGCGGCCGAGACGGACGCAGAGGGCGGCGAGGTTGACCAGCGTCGAGCTGCGGAAGGCCTCGTTGACGCCGTAGCCAAACGGGCGCTTCTCGCGGGCACATACGTCGAAATCGTCTTCCTGATATTCCGGCAGCGGGAACTCGGCGGCCTTGACGAGAAGTTCGGGGCGGCTGCAACGCATGCCGGCGAAGAGCTTACCATTCGGGCCTTCGAGGAAGGGATTCTCGGGATTACGCTCGGCGAGTTCAGACTCGAGGATGATGCGGGTACCGTCCTTGTAGGTCATCGTGACGGTCTTCCAGACGCCGCAGGCCATGGCGTCCTGGGCGGGAGCATCGCATTCGACGGTGACAGGGGATTCGTTGTCCTTGCCGAGGAAGTATTGCACCGGATCGAGGAAGTGCTGACCCATGTCGCCCAGGCCGCCCTGGTCGAAGTTCCAATAGCCACGGAAGGAGCCGTGGCAACGGTGCGGGTGATAAGGAATCAACGCCGAGGGACCGCAATACATGTCCCAATTGAGATGCGCAGGGATCGGCTCGGGCTTGAGATCGGGCTTGCCGGTCCAGAGATTCACCTTCCAGGCGATGCCGCCGACGGGCGCGAGACGGACGGTCAGCGGACCACCGAGGACACCGCTGGCGACGACGCGCTTGATCTCACGGGCGGGGCCGACGCCGTAATAGTTCGTGCGATTGAGGCGGAACCAGGTGTTCACGCGGAAAGGGACGCCGGTCTGCTGGACCACGCGGCTTAGGGCGATCCCTTCGCCGATCGTGCGCGTGAGCGGCTTCTCGCACCAGACGGCCTTGCCGCGACGGGCGGCCATGGCGGCGATGACGCCGTGCCAGTGGGGTGGCGTGCAGACGTGGACGACGTCGGCATCAGGCAAGGCGATGACTTCACGGAAATCTTCGGCCGTCATCGGCGTACCGCCACCCGCCTGCTTGATGCGGTCGAGCTTCTTCTGGACGCGCTGGGCATCGACATCGCAGATCGCGATGATGCGGTTCTTGCCGGTCATGCGGGGCTCGGAGTGCATCGCGGAGATGCCGCCACAACCGACGATGACGTGGTTCAGGGTCTCGCTCGGCGGAACGAAGCCGCGGCCAAGCACGTGACGCGGGATGATGGTGAAGCCAAGGGCGGCGACAGCAGCCTTACGCAGGAAAGAACGACGGGGTAATCGCATGAGGGGTGTTATGAATAGAAAAGACCTCGTTCAATCATGATAGTTGCCCTACGAGGACGAATGCCGTTATATGGCACTAATCCGCCGTTTAAAGACCCCTTCGTTTTGCTTTCGACGGATATCCTTCCACCCTAAGGTCATGTCGCGCCCATCCATGCCCATCGCCGTATTTCCGGACGGCACGGCATGTCCAAGGACGGCAATCGAGCAGACGGTCACGGTTCCTTTCTACGCCACGACGGCATGGCAGGCCGCGTTCGCGCTCCCCTCGCCGCACCTCACCGACCTGCCACGCGTCACCAAAAGCCAGCTGCGTGAACACTCACCTGAAGGCTTCCTGCCTGCTGGCCTCGACCTCGAGACTCTCCTCGCCCGCGGCCTGATCGAAGAAGAGAGCACCTCCGGAACCTCCGGTGCCAGCGTCCGCGTCGTCTTCGGGAAGACCTGGTGGGCCGAACAAGAACGCCGTGCCTTGGTGCGCAACCCCTTCCTCGCTGAACTCTTTGGGGCCAGCCCAAGCCTACGTCGAGCCGTCCTCACCACGCCTGGCTGCAGCGGAGTCAGCTGCTATAACCGCTGGCTGAACCTCGATCAGCGTACCCTCGGCGACACCCTCTACGTCAACCAATCGCGTATTCCCTTCACGCTCGGCGAAGAAAAGCTCGCCGGCATGGCCAAGGAAGCGGCCGACTGGGTGCCGACCTTCCTGGATGTCGATCCGGTGCACGGGGCTTGGTTTGCGCTGTACTGCGAACGCCACGGCCTGAAGTTCCCTTCCCTACGCTTCATCCTGACCAGTTACGAATACACCAGCGTCGTCCACCGGGCGATCATGGAACGTGTCTTCGGCGTACCGGTCATCAATCTTTACGGCTCCAGCGAGACCGGCCACCTGCTCGTCGAGCATGACGACGTGATGCTTGCCAGCCCGGAGACCGCGCACCTCGAAAGCACCTCAGCCGACGGACTCGGCGAACTCCTCGTGACCACCCTCACGAATCCCTACCTCCCCCTCTTGCGCTACGAGATCGGCGACTTCGTCGAATTTACCCCGGGCGGGTATCGCGTTCACGGACGTAAGCGCGACGCCCTGCGCGGCGCCGATGGAAAGATCCTGACCACACGGATGATCGACCGGGCCTTCGCCGGAATCGGCGGCATCGCCCATTATCAACTCCGCCAGAAAGCCGACGGCTCGGCGCACCTCTTCCTCCTGCCTGAAGCCGAAGGCGATGGCCTGACCAAGGCGCAAGCCAAGCTGACGACCGGACTCAGCCACCTCCTCGGCACCACCGTCACCGCAGAATCCGTCAGCCTGATCGCCCCGGAGGATTCAGGTAAATTCCGCCTGACCGTCCGCGAAGCGGCCTGAACCGGGAGATTACCGCCCTAATAGGGGCTTTCGGGCTGGAAAAAACCGCCTCCACCCCCCAACTTGGCCTTTTCACCACCATGGAAGTCTACATCGACGGAAAGTTCTACCCCAAGGCTGAGGCCAAGATCTCGGTCTTCGACCACGGTTTCCTCTATGGTGACGGCATCTTTGAAGGCATCCGCCTCTACCAGGGCTGCGTCTTCCGCTTGGACGAGCACCTCGAGCGCCTTGAGATGTCCGCCAAGGCCCTCTGCCTGGATATGCCTTGGTCCCGCAAGGAGATCGCCGAGATCGTCTGCGAATCCTGCCGCCGCAACAACCTGACCGACGGCTACATCCGCCTCGTCGTCTCGCGCGGCTTCGGCGACCTCGGCCTCTCGCCGAAGAACTGCCCCACCCCGTCGATCATCTGCATCGCCGACACCATCAAGCTCTACCCCGAGGAACTCTACTCCACAGGCATGCGCATCATCACCGCGCCGACGCGCCGCATCAGCCCGGCCGCCCTGCCCCCGATGATCAAGTCCCTCAACTACCTGAATAACATCATGGCGAAGATGGAAGCCCAGCAGCACGGCTTCCACGAGTGCCTCATGCTCAATGAACAGGGCTACGTCTCCGAGTGCACCGGCGACAACGTCTTCCTCATCCACAAGGGTCGCCTCATCACCCCGGCCTCCCATGCGGGCGCCCTCGTGGGCATCACCCGCCAGGTCGCCCTCGAGATCGCCGCCGCCCTCAAGATCCCGACCGTCGAGACGAACATCACGCGTTACGACGTCTGGAACGCCGACGAATGCTTCCTCACCGGTACCGCCGCCGAAGTCATCCCTGTCATCGAAGTCGACGCCCGCAAGATCGGCACCGGCAAGCCCGGCCCCATCACCGCCAGCATCCTCGCGGAATTCCGCAAGAAGGCGTCGCGGGAAGGCCAGATGATTCGCTAAGCAGGCCTGCGTCCTGACGCACGTGCCCGCCGCCGCCAATCCACCGACCCCCGACAGCCGCGACGCCACGCTGCGTCGGCTGTTACGCATCGCTTGGTCTTATCGCACCGACTGCCTCCAGCTCCTCGGCCTACAGCTGGTCGTGGTCTTCCTGACCGTCGCGGTCATCGCCCTCGCCGGCGTCGGCATCGACTTCGTCCGCCACTTCACCGATCGCACGATTCCCACCCCGCCCCTGCCCTTTTTCGTCCCAGGCGACGCAAGCGACAAAGCCGTCTTCGTCTGGCTCGGCGCCGGCATCCTTTTCGCGGCGCTGCTCCGCGCGGTCACTTCGTATGTCTTCGGATTGGTGTCGGTCCGCTTTCTGCACGGCCGCATCGTCGTCAACCTGCGCTCACAGGTCTTCGCCAAGCTCCAGCAACTGAGCTTCCGCTTCTTCGACTCCAACGCTAGCGGCTCGATCATCAACCGCGTCACCTCCGACGCTCACGCCATCCGGCTGTTCATCGAAGGGGTGGTCCTCCAGCTCGCGATCATCACCATCACCCTGGTCGCCTGCTCGGTCTACATGCTGCGCACTGACTGGCGCCTGACGCTCGCCTGCCTCTCGGTGCTGCCGTTCCAGATCTGGTTTGCGATTCGCTTCTCCCGCAAGGTGCGCCCGGCCTACGAAGAAAACCGTGACCTCATGGATCGCATGGTGCTCGGCTTCTCGGAGAACGTCCAAGGCGTCCAGGTGGTCAAAGGCTTCTCGCTCGAGGCGCGCGTGATGGGTCGCTTCGCCGGCTGGAGCGAGGATATCCGCCTCCAGAAGCGTAAGGTCTTCGGCGAGGTTGCCCTCTTCTGGCCCGTCATCGACGCCCTCAATCGGCTCTCCATGGCCATCTTGATCGGCTACGGAGGTTGGATGGTCGCACGGGGTGAAATCGCCTTAGGTACCGGCCTGGTGGCCTTTGCGGGCTTGCTGCAACAGTTCTCCGCCCAGGTGACCACCCTCGCCGCGGTGGTCGACAACGCCCAGGTCTCCTTAGCGGGCGCCAAGCGCATCTTCGAGATCCTCGACACCGACCCGGAAGTGGCGACCGAGACCGGAGCCGCTTCACCCGGCCGCTTCCTCGGCCGCGTGGCCTTCGAGACCGTGAGCTTCGAATACCTGGAGAACGCCACGGTGCTGCACGAACTCTCGTTCGTCGCCGAGCCCGGCCAGCGTATCGCCATCGCCGGCGCGACCGGCGCAGGCAAGTCCGCCCTCCTCTCGCTGATCCCCCGCTTCTACGACCCGCGCTCCGGCCGCGTGACCCTCGACGGCCACGACATCCGCGCCCTTCCGCTGCCGGAACTCCGCCGCCAGGTGGGCATGGTCTTCCAGGAGAACTTTCTCTTCTCGAACACCATCGCGGCCAACATCGCCTTCGGCCACCCCGACGCCACGCAGGAGCGCATCGAACGCGCCGCCCGCATCGCCGGCGCCCACGCGTTCATCATGGCGCTGCCTGAAGGCTACGAGACCTTCCTCGGTGAAGGCGGCGTCAATCTCTCCGGTGGCCAGCGCCAGCGTGTGGCCATCGCCCGGGCGCTCCTGCTTGAGCCGACCGTCCTCCTGCTCGACGACCCGACCTCGGCCATCGACCCCGAGACCGAGAAGGAAATCATGGAGGCGATGGAAGCGGCGATGGTTGGGCGCACGACTTTCATCGTGGCCCACCGCCTGAGTACGCTGCGCCGGGCGGACCAAATCTTAGTCCTCGAGCATGGCAAACTGGTGCAGGTCGGCACCCACGCGCAACTGATGGCGCAGGACGGCCATTACCGGCGCGCCATCCTCGTCCAATCGGAGGGTGCCGTCGCATGAGCAAGGATCGCCTCGAGATCGCGGTCCGCCGCCTCCGACCCGACGAAGAAGAACCGGATCGTCTCCCGCTGCGCTGGTCGACCGTCGCCCGCCTTCTCGCCTTCACCAGCCCGCACGGACTGCAGCGCAACGCCCTGCTCGGCCTCTGCGTCTTCCGCGCGATGGCCCTCCCTGCCCTCGCCTGGCTTGTGGGCGATATCATCAAGGGTCCCGTGACGACGGGCGACGGCCCAGCGACCTTCCGGGCACTCGCCTTGTTCACGGTCTTCTTCATCGTCGCCGACGTCGCCCTTTACTGGCGCATCCGTCTCGCCCACCAGATCGGCGAGAACGTCCTGCGGGACCTGCGCGACAAGCTGATGGCGCACTTGCTCACGCAGCCACTTTCATTCTTCCACGCCCGGCGCCACGGCAGCCTGATCAGTCGCATGATCTCGGACATCGAGGCGATGCGTAACGGGATTCAGAACAACTTCTTCATCTCGTTCGTCTCCCTCGGGCAGATGGCCTGCGCGGCGGCGCTCATGCTGCTCGCCAATCCGCAGCTATTCCTCGTCCTGCTCGCCATCGTGCCCTGCTTGCTGCTCGTGCATGGTTTCTTCCGCGGCAAGATCTTGCACGCCTCACGCGTCCAGCAGGAGACCTTCTCCCGCGTGACCTCCGCGCTGGCCGAGACGGTCCAAGGGATCCGCGTGACGCAGGGCTTCGCCCGCGAGGACACCAACGCCGGCATCTTCACCCGTCTCGTCCGGAGCCTCGCCGATAATGTCGTGAAGACCGCTAGCCTCACGTCGCTCTACCTGCCGCTGCTCGAACTCAACGCGCAGGGCTTCATGGCTGCGCTCATCGGCGTCGGCGGCTGGGCGGCGCTTTCCGGCACGGGCACGAGCCTCGGCGACCTCGTGACGTTCTTCTTCCTGGCCGACCTGTTCTTCTCGCCGATCACGATCATCGGCACCCAGCTCTCTGAAGCCACCCTCGCGATGGCCGGCGCGGAACGCTACTTCCGCCTGCTCGA
>CALEEU010000416.1 GCA_937875975.1 uncultured Opitutia bacterium
GTCTCTAGGTAGGGACAGCACCACGTGCTGTCCTCTGTATCTTAGGTAGGGTCGGGACCGCGTCACGACATAGTCTGTCTCTATAGAATGATGCCCCTGCTTCGCAGCAGTTCACCATGCCAGCGGTTCCCCCATCTGACTACCACCCACCCCAATCCTTAATTCACCTTTGCACCTTTGCACGCGGCTCCGCCGCATTTGCACCTTTGCACATCACTTACCCACCGCAATGCCTCTCCCTAAACTCCATACTCGATACTCCATGCTCTCTGCCTCGGGTAGGGTCGAGCATCCCTGCTCGACCGCGGCCGACCAAGGATGGTCGGCCCTACCTCTGCTCCGAAGCACCTCCCGCTGGCTCTCGCTAGCCCTGTCTCTGGCCCTAGCCCTCTGCTTGGCGCCTTTGTGCCTCGGCGCCAAGCAGCCCAACATCGTCCTCATCCTCATCGATGACATGGGCTATCGCGACACGGGCTTCGTCGGAAACAAATACATCAGCACCCCGAACATCGATAAGATCGCGAAGTCCGGCGCGGTCTTTTCGCAGTGCTACGCCAGTGCCCCGAACTGCGCGCCGACCCGCGCGTGCCTCCTCACCGGCCAAACCACCCCGCGTCACGGCGTCTACACCGTCGTCGATGACCGCTACGCCCCGGGCCAGCCGCACATGAAGGTGATGTCCACCAAGGGTAACGACGAGCTTCCCGCCGGCACGAAGACCGTCGCCGACGTCCTGAAGTCCGGCGGCTACGCCACCGCGCTCATCGGGATGTGGAACATCGGCCGCGGCCGCAATGGCTCCCCGGGTTCGCCCACCGGTCGCGGCTTCGACGTCTATAAGCGTCCGGACGACGTGCACTTCGAGAAGGACGCCTATATGGACGGCAAGGGCCGCTATCTCTCCGACGCGCTCTGCGACGAGGCTCTATCCTGGATCGATAAGAACAAGACCAAGCCGTTCTTCCTCTACTACGCCGAACACTCCGTCCACGAGCCCTTCGACCCCAAGCCGGCGCTCGTCGCGAAGTATAAAGCCAAGACGCCCACCGGTCTCGATAAGGGCATCACGCCCGAATACGCCGCCACCGTCGAAGCGGTCGACACCAGTATCGGCCGCATCATGGCCAAGCTCGAAGCCGAAGGCCTCACCAAGGACACCCTCGTCATCTTCACTTCCGACAACGGCGGCCTCCCTTATGTCGTGAACCCGCTCCGCGGCAGCAAGGGCCTCCTCTATGAAGGCGGTATCCGCGTGCCCGGCGCCGTCTCCTGGCCCGGCGTGATCCCCGCCGGCAAGACGTACGATGAGCCTGTCGCCAGCATGGACTTCATGCCCACCATCCTCGAAGCCGCCGGCCTCCCGCTCCCGAAGGATCAGCCCACCGACGGCATCAGCCTCATGAAGCAGCTCAAGACCGGCGCCGCGCTGAATCGCAACGCCATCTACTGGCACTTCCCCTGTTACATCGGCAAGGGCGAGCCCATGAGCCTGCTCCGTGCTGGCGACTATAAGCTCATCCAGAAATTCGCCGGACCCACCTTCGAGCTCTACAACGTGAAGAAGGATCCCAGTGAGGAGCATGACCTTGCCAAGGCCGAGCCCGCCAAGGTCGAGGAACTCAAGAAACTCCTCCTCGCCTGGCAGAAGGACACCGGTGCCTTCCTTGCGGACAAGAAGAACGAAACCTACGACCCCAACGCCAAGGAACAACGCGGCGGCGGCAAAAAGAAAAGGTAGGGACAGCACCACGTGCTGTCCTCTGTATCTAGGTAGGGACGCGTCGGCGACGCGTCCGTCTCCGCTGAGGTAGGGGCAGCACCGCGTGCTGCCCTAGTCTGCATCGGGTAGGGTCGGGACCGCGTCACGACATAGTTGCCTCTTTGTGTTCCCAACCGCCAACCGCTAACCGCCACC
>CALEEU010000417.1 GCA_937875975.1 uncultured Opitutia bacterium
GTACATGTCACCGTTGTGGAGCACGGCAAGCGGGTCGTCGCGGACGTCGGACTTGAAATGGGCGGCATAGTCGGTGCGCACCAGCTTGCGGTCGGAGCATTCGATGGCGGTGTTTTCCGCGAGGTCGAGTTCGGCTTCGACGATGATACCGACGGCGCCATAGCCGCCAATTGCGGCGAAGAAGATCTCCGGGTTCTCGGTTCGGCTGGCCCGCAACACACTGCCGTCCGCGAGCATCACGTCGATGTTGCGAACGGAAAGGACGGCCGGCCCGAAGCCGATGTAGCGCCCGTGGGCGTTGACGCTTAAGGCCCCGCCGACGGTGAAGTTAGCGTAGGTCTGCATGATCTTCACGCTCAGGCCGTGCGGATCGATGTGGCGTTGGATATCGCACCAGCGGACGCCGGCCTGCACGCGAATCCATTTCTGTTCACGGGAGAAATTGATGACAGCGTTGAGCCCGCGGAGGTCGAGGTGCAGGCTGCCAGGGCTCGCGGTCTGGCCTCCCATACTGAAACGTCCGCCGCCGACCGAGACCGGCCCAGTCGTCGTGCTCAGTATCTGGCGTAAAGCCTCGACGGTGGTCGGACGCTCCACTTTGGCGACGACGACTGGGTGGAGCTGGGTGACTTCGTTGATGACGATGCCGCTCCCATCGGCAGCGGGCTGCCCTTGATCATTCTTCAGATAATCCTCGGACATACCTCTCGCTGCTCCGTAGGGGTTGGCGACGGCTAGGCCGCTTCTGGCCAAGAGTTGCCAACTGAGCCAGAGGAGCCCGAGTACCGGGATGAGGATGGCGAGTAGCCACCAGCCACCTCGTCCGACATCGTGAAGACGTTTGGTCGACGTCGCGATTAGGCACCAGATGAGCGTGGGGGAGAGTAGCCACGGCGTTAGGTCGCCGAGAATCCGGCCTAGGCCTTGATCTAGGAGGTAGAATGCGCCTGCGAGCAGGAGTAAGCAATGCAGGTACTCCACCCGGCCGATGCGGCCTCTTCGGGTGAAGAGCATGTAGGTAAGCGGGATCTTTTGGCGCAAAGAGGGCATTGACTTCTGGTTTGGCGGGGTGGCCAAAGGGCGGGGTAGGGCGATGTTAGGCGCGGGCTCCATGTTTAACACGGTAAATCGATTATTTGTTTAGTCAACTGGCGCACTGTGGCGACGACTTGGCCAGCTTTCGGGTGTTTCTAGATTATACCTTCTAATTCCAAGAAGGGTTAATCGATAACCGTGATGAGGCTTATCAGTCCGCCCGATGCGACCACGGCGGGCCTTGCCAGCGGCGGACGCCTGCCCATGGTCGATTCACCCCACCTCTATGCGCCTCTTAGCCTGTTTGCTCTGTTTCTCCGCCTTCGCTGAAGAGAAGCCTCCCGTCCTCGGACATGGCGACCTTCGCTATTCCCTCGACCTGAAGTGGGCCAAGGCCGACCCGGCGGTCGCGCCGATCGTCAACGCGCACGCGCTGGCCGAAGATAAGGCTGGCCGTATCTATCTCGTCACCGACCACCCGAAGAACGACTTCATCATTTTCGAGAAGGACGGCCGCTATGTCCGCTCCATCAGTGCCGGGCTCGGCGGTGGGCATAGCCTAGAAATCTTCCAGCAAGACGGCGTGGAGTATCTGGTGCACGTCGACTCCGGCTGGCATATGGCGGCCGAAGGCTGGAACCCATCCGCCGTCGAAGGGCGCATCACCTTGCTGACGACCGACGGCAAGGTCGTGCGTAAGTTCCCGACGCCGAAGGAGCTGGGGCTGAGCGACGGCAAGTTCATGCCTTGCGATGTCGCCTGGACTCCGGCGGGCACGTTGCTCGTCGCGGATGGCTACGGGTCGAACTTCGTTTACGAATTCTCACTCGATGGAAAGCTGCTCAAGAAATGGGGCGGACCGACGAAGGATGCCGCCAATCTCAGCAATGCGCACGGCATCTCGATTGACGCCGCTGACCCGCGCGGCCCGCTGGTCTGGGTCCCTTCACGCAGCCAGAATCAGATCAAGGCGTTCACCTTGGACGGCAAGCATGTCGACACCCTTGATCTACCAGGTGCCTTCGCGGGTCAGCTCTTCTTCCGCGGCGACAAGATTTATACCGCCGTCTGCTGGAGCAAGGATGCCAAGGGTAAGCGCCTCGCTCAGTCAGGGTTCCTGCTCGTGCTGGATCGGG
>CALEEU010000418.1 GCA_937875975.1 uncultured Opitutia bacterium
GAGGCTGCCGAGGAACTGGCGGCGGGAGTTTTCGGGGAGGGGCTTTTCCATGGGGATGACGGGAGATAAAGTGCAAAGGTGCAAAAGTGCAAACGTGCAAAAGGCGCGTAAGGGGTGGGGGCAGGGGTAGGGGTAGGGGTAGGGGTAGGTAAGGGTCGAGGATGTTTACTATCCCGACCCCAACCCCTGCATTGGGTAGGGGCGACCATCCTTGGTCGCCCGCGGTCGAGCAGGGATGCTCGACCCTACCAAGCGACGCCTACTTCTTCGCGCCGAAGTCCTGCGCCTTGTAGACGTGGCGTTCCAGCAGCTGCTGCTTGAGCTGGAGTTCGCTGTCCCCGGAGCATCGGCGGACGTCGTGCAGGATGATATAGGCCATCAGCGAGAGCAGGAGGGCCATGAAGGTATACTGCAGGATGATGACCGCCTTGTTGCTCAGGACGCCCTTGGTGAAGCGCTGGATCGTGGCGATGAGCATGTGGCCGCCGTCGAGCACGGGAATCGGCAGGAGGTTGAGGACTGCGAGATTCAGATTGATGAGTACCGTGAACCAGAGCACTCGGCGGATGTCCTCGGAGATGTTATAGTAGGTCTTCGTGATCGAGATCACCGAAGCGAGTTGCTTCACCTGGATATCGGAGCCGCGGTCGAACAGGCGACCCAGCGTGGTGAAGGTAGATTTCACGATACCCATGCAGGTCTCCCAGGGGTTACGGTAGGCGAGTTCAGGACGGGTGGCATAACTGATGCCAATCTGGGCGTGCCGGACCGGCTGCTTATCGACCGACTGGGCCTTGGTGAGGGTGAGGTTACCGGCATCGCCGTTGGCGCGCTTCCAGTAGACCGTCAGGTCACGCGGGGTGAGGCCGACGGCCTCCACGAGCGCCTTGAGCGAACGCACCGCGACAATCTGCTCTCGTCCGTCGACCTTATCGATGATCGTGCCGATTTTGAGTGTCTCGGCCAGGGCTGGGTCTTCGGGCGAGATACCGAGTACCATCAACTGGTCTCGGACGGCTGTGCCGTCCTTTGTGAGCAGGTCGCGGGTAGCCGGAACGAGGATGAGCCAGTGGCGCTTTCCCTCGCCGTAGGCGATGATGCTCACTGGATTGACGGTGGTGGTCGCTTGGGGTGTCACGACTATCTTGGCGGAAACGCCGTCAGCCTGTTCAATCAGGAGGGTGCGAGGCTTAGCTCCTCCTTTGCGTAGCAGTTCGCGGAACTCGACCGTGTTATTAAGCGGATAGCCGTCGACGGAAAGGATGCGGTCGCCCGCTTTGAGGCCCGCCTTCTCGGCAGGCGAACCCGCCGCCGTCGCTCCCACGCGCACTTCGGTGCGCGGCTGGAGGCCGGCCATACGGACTTTGTCACCGGACTTGGAGTTGAGTTCGATGCGGGCCGGCTGGACGACAAACTCCAGTTCCTTGCCGTCGCGCTCGACCTTGAAGGTCGCAGTCGGGTTGCCTTGGGAGTCCTTACGATTACCCAGCATCACCGCCTCGATGATTTGGCTGAAGTTTGTGACCATGTTGTCGTCAACGGACAGCACCTTGTCGCCGGAGCGCAGGCCGGCTTTGTAGGCCGGTCCCGGGACCGTATTACCGAGGCCGAGTTCCGCCAGATGGTCGGAACTGGTGACGACTTGTTCCGGCACGTAGCCGATGACGGTACTGGAGGTGCCTTCCGCGACCGGCATGCCGGTAAACCAGAGGATGCAGGCCAGGGCGAAGGCGAAGATAACGTTAAAGACCGCGCCCATGACCGAGACGATCATCTTATCCGCGTAGGAGATCTTCGGGAGCTTCTCGGCCTCCTCGCTGCTGGCGCCTTCGATGCCTTCCATGTCGGCGAGCTGGGGGAGGGCCACGTAGCCGCCGAGCGGGATGATCGAGACGCGGTAGTCGACGCCGTCCTTGCCCGTCCAGCCGAAGAGGCGCGGGCCGAAGCCGATGGAGAAGCGTTCGATCTTCAGGCCGCGCTTACGGGCGGCGAGGAAGTGGCCGAGCTCGTGGACGAAGATGGAGCCCCCGAAGAAGGCGACCACGAGGGTGATGCCCCAGAGGGAACCGAGAAGGTCGCTGAAAGAAATATTATCCATGGATGAAAGAGGGGAGAACGGTTATCTCAACGGGCTAGGCCCAGGGCGAGCCTGGACGTCGCGACGCGGGTGTCGGCATCGGCGGCGAGGACCTCGTCCAAGGACCCCGGTTCGCGGGCCGGAACCGCCGCCAAAGCACTGCGGACGAGTTCGGCGATGCCAGTGAAAGGGAGTTTTCCGGCCACGAAGGCGGCCACGGCCACCTCATTGGCCGCATTGAAGATGGCTGGGGCGGTACCGCCGGTCGTGGCCGCCGAGCGGGCAAGGCCGAGACAAGGGTAGCGGGCCGGGTCGGGCGGGGTCATGCCGAGCGTCAGCGCCTGGGTCAGGTCGAGGCGCGAGGCGGGGCAGGGCAAGCGTTCCGGGAAAAGCAGGCAGTCCTGGATCGGGTAGGCCATCGAGGGCGGCGAGAGCAGCGCCTGCAGGCTGCCGTCCGTCAGCGCCACGAGCGAATGGATGATGCTCTGCGGGTGCACGACGACATCGATGCGGTCGGCCGGGACGTCGAAAAGCCAGCGCGCCTCGATGACTTCGAGGCCTTTGTTCGCCATCGTCGCCGAATCGATGGTGACCTTCGGGCCCATGCTCCAGTTGGGATGCCTGAGCGCTTGGGCGAGCGTGACGTCCTTCAGGTCGGCGATCGGCGTATCGCGGAAAGCGCCGCCCGAGGCCGTGAGGATGAGGCGGGCGATATCGCCTTCGGGCTTATCGCGGAGCAGTTGGTGGATCGCGTTGTGTTCGCTGTCGACCGGCAGCAGGCGTGCGCCGGAGGCGCGGGCGGCTTCGGTGACAAACTTCCCGGCGAGGACGAGGAGTTCCTTGCTCGCGAGGGCGACATCCTTACGCGCCTTCAGCGCGGCGAGCGTGGGTGCGAGGCCGGCGGTGCCGACGACGGCGGAGACGACCGTCGAGACTTCGGGAAGGCAGGCGACTTCGGTCAGGCCGGCGGTGCCTTCGAGGATGCGGGTGCCGGCGGGGAAGGCGCCGGAAGCACGGGCTTCGGCGGCGGCGGCCGGGTCGGCCAGGGCGATGACGCCGACGCCGAACTCCTTGGCCGGACCGACGAGTTCGCGCCAGCGAGAATGGGCGGCCAGGCCAGCGACACGGAGGCGAGACGGATGGGCCCTGACGACATTGAGGGTAGTCGTGCCGATGGAGCCGGTGGCTCCGAGGATGGCGATGGCCCGGACGTGCATGCGGCGTGGGTGACCCTGAGGCAACCGCGGGAGCCGCATGAGGCAAGCAGTTTGGGGCAGATAGGGTCTTTCGCCGTTCGACGCTTGTCTCTTTCGTCCGGATGGGTTGCCTGTCCGCATGGCCACTCAGCCTCAGGACCTCACCGGACTCTCCCACCTCGGGAATACCCAGAACAAGCCCCAGCAGACGCTGGAGACCTTCCCGAACCGCAACGCGGGCCGGAACTACACCGTCGAGCTCTCGACCGATGAGTTCACCTGCCTGTGCCCTGCGACCGGCCAGCCCGACTTCGCCAAGATCACGATCCGCTACGTGCCGGGTCCGCGCATCGTGGAGTCGAAGTCCCTCAAGCTTTACTATTGGAGCTTCCGCCAGCAGGGGATGTTCCACGAGCACCTGACCAACAAGATCCTCGACGACCTCGTCGCGGCCATCGACCCGATCTGGTGCGAAGTCACCGGCGCCTTTGGCGTCCGCGGTGGCATCGGCATCACGGTGCGCGCCGTGCACGGCAAGCAGCCGCAGCCGTGAAGCGTCGCCCCGTCCAGCAAGACGACGGGGAGCCGACGGATTGGCCAGGTTCGGCCTTGGTGTCCGATTTCCTGACACGTCAGCTAGCCGGTCGTAGGCTGGCCGCGCTTTCGTGCCTGACCTATGGGCGTTCGCTCAAGGGCTTCGCCCTCTGGATGAAGTCCAACGGCGGCTGGGATGGCGATTGGTCTAAACTAACCGCGCGCAATCTCCGCGACTTCGTAATCGAGCGGCAGGGTACGCACAACCGCCGTTCCGTGCACAATCAGGTCTCGGCGCTACGCGCTTTCCTGGCCGACCTGCGCGAGCGCGGCGG
>CALEEU010000419.1 GCA_937875975.1 uncultured Opitutia bacterium
TCAAGACCAGAGGGCCGTCGAGGTAGTAGGGCTGCGCTCGCGCGGGGATGTGCAGCGTCCCTTGGGCGTCGAGCGAGGCCTGCATGGCCTGCGTCCAGACCTCGGCCGTCACCTTGCGGGTCTCCACCTTGCCGGATGCGTCCGGCCATTGCTCGTTCCATGATTCCTTGCGGACGAGCGGCTGGAAGTCTGACAGCTTCTTGGCGACGAGTACGGGCGGCTTGTCGGTCGACGTGAGATACCCCAGCGATACGAAGAAGGCGTCCAGTTCGCGGATCGTGCGGTGGAAGCATCGGTTGGCTTCCGCGCGCGGCTCGCCTTGACCGCGGCCCGGATTGAAGAATCCATGCGGCTGGCCTTCGTAGGCCTTGAGTTCGCAGCGATTGCCGGCGGCCGTCATGGCCTTGGCGAAGAGTTCCACCGTGGGAAATGGCACCGCCTCATCTTTCGTGCCGTGGAAGAGGATGCTCGGAGGCAGGCCGGCGCGGATGAAATGATAGGGGGAGATCTCCTGCGGTCGTCCTTGGGTGCGGGCGCTGATGCTGGCGAGGCTTGCTTCTGAAAGCAGCCCAGGGTGGCCATCCGCCGGCGAGAGCAATACCGCGGGGTTGAATAAAACGAGGGCGTTGGGCATCGAGCTGGTTTCGGGATGCGCACCCTCCTCGAAGCCTGGCACCAGCGCCGTCGCCGCGGCGAGATGGCCGCCGGCGGATTCGCCTGCGGCGACGATCCGTTCGGGGTCGATGCCCAGGCGGGCGGCATTGGCGCGCGCCCAGCGTATCGCCGCTTTCGCATCGCGCAGGCAGTCCTGTGGGATGACACCTTGGCGGCTCAGCACCCGGTAATCACAAGGGATGGCGACCATGCCACGTTGCGCGAGGTAGAGCGACTGTGGGAGCAGTTGGCCCGGCGTCCCGCCTTTCCAGCCACCACCGAAGAAGAACAGTACCGCCGGCCGACGATCCGAGGCCTGATGCTGCGGCGGCGTGAAGACGTAGGCGTTGAGTTTGCTGCCGTTGACCTCGCGATAGACCTCCACGCTCGCCCCGGGCATTTCCGGAGGATATTTCCAGCTCACCGGCGGTTCGGGGAGGTCTTCGGCGGCGGGTAGCGCGCCGGAGGCCAGCAGCAGGATGGTGGAAAGGAGACGCATGGCTTATTTCGCCCAGCGTAGGTTGAAGAGGATGTGGTGCATCATGGCCTCAGAGGCTTCGGCGGGCGTGCCTTCGGCCAGTGCCTTGAGCAGGTTCTGATGCGCCTTGATGGTTTCCTTCTCTGGGATGAAGTCGTCGCCCTTCTGGCGGCGGTAGATTTCGGCCAGATGCGCCTCCCACTGCCAGCGCAGGGGTTCCCAGAGCTGCAGCAGACGTAGGTTGCCGCTGCAGGTCACGACGTAATGGTGGAGGTCGATGTCGAGACGC
>CALEEU010000420.1 GCA_937875975.1 uncultured Opitutia bacterium
CCATCACCTGGCGCCGCCGGGCCTGGGATGCCCGTCTCTTCCCCCACGCCACCCGTGGCTATTTCCCGTTCTGGGAGCGGATCAAGTCCGCCGGGTGAGGCGATGTCATGCCTTTCCCTTTGCGTCTAGGTAAGGCTGATGTCATTGTAACTCTATAACCTCATGCGACGCACTTCTGTCTTTTGCGCATTTACCACGTTGTTCGTCTTGGTCGCGGTCACCCGGGACGGACATGCGCAGGCTGGTGAAGTGAAGCGTTTAGAGCTCAGGCTGCCGGATGGAAGTGCGAAGACCATGCCTCTACGCCCTAAGGCCGAGAAAGGTGACGCGCGGGCGCAATTTGACCTCGGGTTCTTGTATCTCTTCGGCGACTTTTATTCTCATCTGCAGGCCGATCAAGATAAGGGCATGTATTGGCTTCGTAAGTCGCTGGCCCAGGGTGATGCTCAGGCGCAGGACCTCATGGGATACCTGCTTCATCGTGGCCAATTCTTGGCGCAAGATAAGGTCGAGGCGGCGAAGTGGTTCCGGAAGGCCGCCGAGCAGGGGGACGCCTACGCGCAATCCAACCTCGGCTATTGCTATCTCAAAGGAGAAGGCGTCACCAAAGATGCCGCCGAAGCCGTCCGCTGGTTTCGTCTGGCGGCCAAGCAGGGCGAGGTCAAGGCACAGCGTCACCTCGCTGGCATCCTTGAAAAGGGTGAAGGCGTCCCGATGGATTGCGAGGAGGCCGCCAAATTGTTTTTCAACCTAGCGCTGTTGGCGGAGACCGATAAGCCGAACCATCATTTCCTCGATCATGATTATCCCCACTCGGAGCGTCATGTAAATAACGCGGAAGAAAGGCCCGCGAGTGCATGGCGGAAGGCCGCCGAAGCCGGTGATCCCAGGGCCCAGTATGAGCTTGGTTATTGCTATGAGAAAGCCGTGGGCGTGGGGTGTGATGAGAACGAGGCCTTCAAGTGGTATCGCAGGTCAGCCGAAGGCGGATATGCGCCTGCCCAGTTTACGTTGGGTTACTCTCATCAAGGGCGTGGCCGGCTGGATTACGATCACGACGAAGTCCTCAAGTGGTACGGGAAAGCCTCCGACCAAGGTTACGCCAAGGCCCAATTTAACCTCGGGTGCTATTATGATCATGGACAAGGTGAGTCTGGCAAATTGGTCCCCGGAGGGCCCACCGTCTGGACCAAGTTTGGCGTTCCCAGGAATCCTGCCGAAGCACTTAAGTGGTACCGAAAGGCAGCGGAAAATGGTCATGCGCAGGCTCAATACCTCATGGGTAAAATCTATCACTCCGGCAAGGAGGTCCCCGAAGACCATGCTCAGGCGGTCATGTGGTGGCGTAAGGCGTCAGAACAGGGGCATCCTGAGTCGCAGTTCAATCTTGGGGTGATGTGTTTTCAAGGCCACGGAACCGATAAGGATTACGTGGAGTCCGCGAAGTGGTTCAGGGAATGCGCCATGCAAAAGAAAAACTATTTCCGATGCGGACATGGTATGCCTACGTCGCGACCTATGGTTGATGGCATCCAGACAGGCCTGATGCCGCTGAGGACCATACCGAAGATACGTTAGGGCAGCTGACGGAGCTTCGTCGTCGCCTGCCCAAGGGACGCCACCTGATTATATTTCGGCTTTTGTCGTCTTAAAGTTGGTGGGCCCACCGGGATTTGAACCCAGAACCAAAGAATTATGAGTTCTCTGCTCTAACCGTTGAGCTATAGGCCCGTGCGAAAGAAATAGGGCGAAAACGGCCCTGAGGGAAGGCAGAACCCTTACTTGGCGACGACGTCGATGAGCTGGCTGCGGACCGTGGTGACGGTCGCGCGGTGCTGCTCCACGGCGGCCGCCAGGCGGGCCACGACGTCCGGATGGTCGGCGGAGATCTCGTGGGCTTCGGACGGGTCGACGGCGAGGTTGAAGAG
>CALEEU010000421.1 GCA_937875975.1 uncultured Opitutia bacterium
TAGCGGTGGACGATACCCGGGACCGGCATCGTGCCCTCTTCGCCGACCGGGTCCTCGGATTCACCCGGGGCGACGTAGGATTCCTCGATGCGCGGGATGACTTGCCGACGGACCGGGCAGTGCGGGTCCTTCGGGTCGATGAGGTTGAAGAAATGCGGCGTGATCGAAAGCGAGAGCTTATGGGGGGCGAAGAGGCACCCTTCCCGCTCCTCCTTCGTCAGCTCCAGCATCTCTTCCAGTTGGGCCAGCGTCGTGATGCGGTTACGTAGCTGCCAATGCCAATCGTTCCACTCCGCGGCGGGCACGTCCTTCCATCGGCCTTGGCCGGCATGCCAGTTTTCGCGTAGGTCCTGAGGATACATCGGCTAAGAAACTACCCTAACGGTCGTGACGCCCAATGCAAACGGGGAAGCACATCGCCCTAAGGCAGGGGCGGCGGGCCCTTGCGCCGGAACCAGCCCGCGAATGGATGCCAGAGCTGGCCAAAGTAGCCCACGGGTACCTTCTCAAGGACGCCAAAGTCCTGCGGCAAACGGTCACGTGGCATGTAATAAGTACCGAAAATAATATCCCACAGCGGCAGGAGACCGGCGAAATTCTTATCGATGGCCTGCGGGTCCTTTGAGTGGTGCCAGCGATGGAAGACAGGCGTCGCGATGACCGAACGCAGCGGACCGAAATCCCAATCCACGTCGGCATGCAGGAAGATCGCGTACAAAGTCAGGAAGCCGGCGACGCCCGCCGTCACGGTCGGATCGAAGCCGAGGAAGAGCAGGGGCACGACGGGGGCGAGGTTGTTGACGGCCTCGTTGACGGGATGCACACGCACGCTGGAAAGCCAGTCGAGGTGCTCGGAACTATGGTGCACCGCATGAAATGGCCACCATGCGCCGGTGTGAAAGAGCCGGTGCAACCAGTAGCCGAGGAAATCGGCCAGGAGGTAGATTTCGATCGCCTGAAGCCAGACCGGCTGGGCGGCCACGGGGCCGAAGCCGCGGTAGAGTCCCGCCTTCGCAGCCTCGCCGGTCGTGACACCCGCGACGACGAGCACGATGAACGGAGCGATCAACAGGAAGCGGGAGGCCTGCTTGAAGAGCGCGATGGTAAAGAAATACGCCGTGTCAGTCAGCATCCCGGGCCGAAAGAATCCCGGACGCCGGCGCGCACCCATGACCCGCTCGATGAAGTAGAAGACCAGGCCCA
>CALEEU010000422.1 GCA_937875975.1 uncultured Opitutia bacterium
TGCGCCCTCTTGCCGGCCGCCGAGCCCTACGAGGCCTTCCTCGAGAAGCACTGCGCACGCTGCCACGGACCCGATAAGGAAAAAGGCGACCTGCGCTTCGATAAGCTCTCGCGTGATTTCAAACTGGGCGCCGACACCCATCATTGGGCGGAAGCCATGGAGCAGGTGAACGCCGGCGAGATGCCTCCAAAGAAGGACAAGGAACCCAGACCCACCCAGGCAGAGATGGCCGCCTTCATCTCAGACCTCGACGCCCGCCTCAAGGAAGGCCGGTCAGCGCGCCTGGCGGCACGTCCCTCCGTCGCCCATTATCGCCTCAGCCGTAAGGAATATCAGAACACCGTCTATGACCTACTCGGCGTGCGCTACAATCCCGCCATCCCGGGCGGCCTGAATGAAGATACGCTCTGGCACGGCTTCGATCGTATCGGCTCCTCCCTCTCCCTCTCGCCTTCGCACGTGGACCGGTATTACCGCGCCGCCGACACGGTGCTCGACCGCGCTTTCCCCGCCAAAACCGGCGACACCCGCAGGGTCCGCATGACGGCGGCTGAGATGCATTACGGCGACCTGAAGACCGCTCAAGTGGCGCTGGACCGCTTTGGCATCAAGCGGCCGCTCCGCCAACTCCTCTTCCCCGGCCGGGTCGAGACCGCCCTTTCGCCCCAGTGGTTTGGAAAGGTCGGCCCCGAGCAGAGCGGACTCTATCGCCTGCGCCTCAAGGCCAGCGGTATCCGCCCACCCGGCGGCCAGCCTGCCCACCTGAGCATCGGTAAGACGACCGGCGAAGAGACCGTGGCCAGCCTCGTCGAATTCGACATCAACGCGCCCGAGGACAGCCCCAAGGTCTACGAGTTCGACGTCTACCTCGACATGCCCGCGACGCTGCACTTCAGCGTAGTCGCCACCCAAGGCGTCGACCGCCGGGCCGGTGCCGCCTTCCGCAACGTACTCGGCAGCAGGACCTACCTCTTCACGCACAGCAGCGAACGTCAGCTCCTCAACACGAACGCCCCGCAGATGTTCGACGACAAGGGTAACGGCATCTTCTCCACGGTGCTCGTTGACTGGATCGAATGGGAAGGTCCGCTCGTGACGAAGGAAGAGTCCGCCCGTCGCAATGGCATCCTTCCGGCCGACAACGCCACCCCTGAGGTAATCGCGGAACATCTCCGACAATTCGCCGAACGTGCCTGGCGCCGACCAGTCCGTGTCGAAGAGCTAAATCAATACCTTAAAGCCTACGCTTCCGAACGCAGCGCGGGCGAAAAGACTGCCGAGGCCTATCGCGTCGCCCTCCAAGG
>CALEEU010000423.1 GCA_937875975.1 uncultured Opitutia bacterium
CTCTGGCTGCCGTGGGTGGGTTGCGAGGTTCGGAATTACTTTCAAAGCATGCGAGCCTCGCACCTCGGCTTCCCTGGCTTCAAGGCCCAGCGTCGGGTGGTGAAGGTCTCTCAAGGCTTTATCATCATCGATCGACTGACGGGCCTCTTAAAACAAGAGGGGTGCTTCACCTTGCGCTGGCATGGCCGAACTCGCGAAGGGCTGGAGCAAATGACCATCGCCTGCTCTGCGCCCTCGACGGAAGAATACGTCAGCGCACTCCCCGACGGCGGGGAAGGGTGGCACTCGACGCATTACGGCTCGAAGGAACCGTCTTGGTGCCGCCGTATCACCGCCACCGGCCATGCCGTCACCTTCGTCACCGCGCTCGGCTGTTCGCTGCGCCTCGAAGCGAAGAGTTTCTTCGCCGACGGAGAAGAGTATCCGCTCGAGTGAACGGTTTCCAGTAAGTGCAAAGGTGCAAATGTGCAAATGTAAGGTGTTAGCGGTTGGCGGTTGGGAACATAACAAAAGCCAAGACTCGTTCAGGTGACGGGTGACGGCCACCGGGGCATCAGCCCTTCGGGAATCGGCCGTTCGGCCTTCGGCAGCCAGCTCCAGGTTCCCGCGGCCGACCAAGGATGGTCAGCCCTACCAAGAGACATTTCCGAGACCCGAGACCTGAAAGATTTTCCTACCCCTACCCCTGTCCCTAAATTCACCTTTGCACTTTTGCACTGGAGCTCCGCTCCGCTTTGCACCTTTGCACTGCCTTTAGTCCGGCCCTCCGGCCCTCCGGCCAACCGATCAACTGATCAACTCGGCCTCCCCCTCCGGCCCTCTTGCCCTCCCTGCAGTCCTCCCTTCCTCGATTCAAATGCCTTCCCTCGCTCTCATTGTCGGAACTCGCCCCGAGTGCATCAAGCTCGCGCCGGTGTTCGCCGAGCTACGTCGCGCGGGCAAGGTGCGTCCGCTGCTCGTCTCGACCGGCCAGCATCGTGAGCTGCTCGATCAGGCCCTGGGTTCTTTCGGACTTAAGCCCGATGTTGATCTCGGCCTCATGCAGCCTGGACAATCTTTACCCGAACTTTCCTCCCGCGTGATTACTGGAGTCTCCGCCTGGCTGGCCGAAGCAAAGCCCGCCGCGATTTTAGTCCAAGGCGACACGACTACGGTCCTAGGCTCCGCGATGGCTGCCTTCTACGCCGGCATCCCGGTTGGCCATGTCGAAGCGGGTCTACGCACTGACGACCTGCGTTCGCCGTTCCCCGAGGAGATGAACCGCCGCGTGACCTCCACGCTTACTCGCTGGCATTTCTGCCCGACCGAAGGCGCCAAGGCCAATCTCCTGCGCGAAGGAATCGCTGCCGCGCACTGTCACGTCACCGGCAATACGGTCATCGATGCACTGCTCTCCACCCGCGCCCGCATTGGCGGCATCGAAGCCGCCGCGGTCGGCGCCCGCCTCGGTATCGCCCCGGCCTTCGTTACTTCACATCTCGCGGCGCCAAAATCCCGCTGGATCTTGGTCACCGGCCACCGTCGCGAGTCGTTCGGCCCAGGCTTTGAAAATCTCTGC
>CALEEU010000424.1 GCA_937875975.1 uncultured Opitutia bacterium
TGCACGAGATTCTCGGCGTGCGTGCCAATGTCACCGACGCAATTCGAGACGCCGGAACAGTTCGGGTCCATGCGCCAGTTGGCGATCTTCTGGATCTTGCCGGACTGCAGGGCGCCGATGGCGTAACCCTGCGGGTATTCGACGAGGACCTTGTTGATCTTGCCGAGCTTGCCGGCGGCTACGAAGTCACGGGCTTCCTTGACCATCGGGTAGCCGGTGTAGTTATGCAGCAGCGCGAAGACCAGGCCGCTCTTCTTGACGACGGCGCGGAGCTTCTTGCCCTCGGCGAGGGAGAACGCGAGGGGCTTCTCGCAGATCACGTGGATGCCGGCCTCGAGGAAGGCCTTGGCCACGGGATAGTGGAGGTCGTTACGCGCGACGATCGACACGAAGTCGATGCGGTCGCCGAGCGGACGCTTGGCCTCAGCCTTGGCCATCTCGGCGTACGAAGCGTACACGCGGGCGGGGTCGAGGCAGAGGTCCTGACCGGAGAGGCGGGACTTCTCGGGATCCGAGGAGAACGCGCCGGCGACGAGGTCGATCTTGCCGTCGAGGGCCGCGGCCATGCGGTGGACGCCGCCGATGAAGGCGCCGCGGCCGCCGCCGACCATGCCCATGCGGAGTTTGCGATTAAGGGATGCCATAGGTGTGTGAATCAGAGGGAGACGGGCTTGCCGGTCTTCGCCGAGGCGTAGATGGCGTCGATGACCTGCATCAGGCGGTAGGCCTGCTCAGGCGTGTTCAGCGGCTTCGCGCGGCCTTCGATCGATTCGATGAAGTTAGCGGCGGAGGCGATGCGGCCCATGTCCTCGCACGCAGGCGTGACGATGGAGCGGTTCACGCTGTTGCCGTTTTCCTGGACGTAGAGTTCGCAGGTATCGATCGCGGTGTTGTCGAGGCCGTCGATACCGAAAAGGCGCTCGACCTTGCCGCCGGCCTTGGTGCCCTGGAAGACGACGGAGACTTCCTCGCGCTTGATCATCTCGGCCCAGGAGACCTGCAGGGTCAGCACCTGGCCGGTCTTGAAGGTGACGAAGCCATGCGCGGCGTTCTCGACGTCGGTGACGCCGCCGACGCGATCCGGGATGCCCCACGGACCCTTGAAGGACTTATCTTCGATGAAGTCGTTGAAGGTCTGGCCGAGGACGTGCGCCGGCTCGGGGTAACCCATGAAATACATCGCGAGGTCGACCATGTGCAGCAGGTCGATGAGCGGGCCGCCGCCGGAGAGTTCCTTAGTGGTGAACCAGCCGCCGAAGCCCGGGATGCCGGTGCGGCGGATCCACTTCGCCTGCGCGGAGTTGACCTTGCCGACCTGACCCTGCTCGACGTACTTCATCATCGCCTGCGACTCAGGGCGGGCGCGGTTGTTGAAGTTGAACATCACGTGCTTACCGGACTTCTTGGCAGCGGCGATGATCTCGAGGACTTCCGGGGCGCTGAGCGCCGGGGGCTTCTCGCAGAACACGTGCTTGCCGGCGTTGAGGCACTGGATGGCGAGCGAAGCGTGGAACTTGTTCGGGACGATGACGCTGACGGCCTGGATCTCCTTGCGCTCAGCCAGCATGGCGTCGACGGATTCATAATGATGCGGGATGCCCCACTTCTCGGCGGCCTTCTTCGCGGCGCCCGGCGCGGGATCCGCGACGGCGACGATTTCCGCGTAGGCCTGCTTGAAGCCGGCCGCGTGGTATTGGAGCATGCCCCCTGCTCCGATGACGCCTACTTTGGTTGCCATGAGATATGTTCGTTAGAGAGGTGATTACTTGCCCTGGGCGGACTTGTCGAAGGCGGCGTCGAAGGCGACCTTGTTGCTCGGGAAGGCGAGCTTCTTGACGTAGGCGGCTGATTCGGCGGCGCCGAAGAAACGATCCATGCGGCCGTCTTCCCATTCGACGGAGAGCGGGCCGGCGTAGCCGACGTCATTGAGGGCGACGATGACGTCCTCGAACTTGATGTCGCCGCGGCCGACGGAACGGAAATCCCAGGCGCGACGAGGGTCGCAGAA
Organism: uncultured Opitutia bacterium; assembly: GCA_937875975.1. Taxonomy (GTDB): domain Bacteria; phylum Verrucomicrobiota; class Verrucomicrobiia; order Opitutales; family UBA953; genus UBA953. The sequence goes on from CALEEU010000424.1 coordinate 2,009, forward strand.
ATCCGTGTGGCCGCCGAACACGCCGACGGTGCCGTCGCCGTGGCCCCACCAGACGTCCTTCATGTGGGCGTGGTGGATCTGCTTACCGAAGGTGCGGATGAACTTCACGTA
>CALEEU010000425.1 GCA_937875975.1 uncultured Opitutia bacterium
ACCTACGGCACCTTTGGCCGCCATCCCGCCTGCGCCGGCGTGCAGATCGAGCCCGTGCCGCCGACCCAGCCCCCGCAGCGCAAGTTCGGCCCGCGGGCTTAGAACTTACTTTCCAAGATCTGCGAGGACTCCGTTGACGATACTTTCGACGAAGTGCCGACGGCCGAATCGGTTCGCTTGACCTGATTCAAAATACATCCGCGCCGCCTGCTGATAGTCACGGTAGCGGTCATCATCGATTGAACGGAGAAAAGCGTCCAAGTCTTTCGGATCGGCATAATTCCGTCCATCGATGAAACATCCGGCGGGTACAAGGTCGCCGATTTCCTTAGGTCCTACGTAAACCGGCACGCAGCCGGCCCGGAAGCAGTCGAACAGCTTTTCGGTCACGTAGCCGGGGAGGTCACGGCAGTTTTCGTGGGCCAGGCAGAAGCGGGACATGCCGAGGAGTGCGATCTTGTCGTCCACCATGCCGTGCCAGGTGGTATAAGGGCTGCGCGCGGGACCGAACCTGGCAATGAACTTAGCGGCCTTTCCAAGTAGGCGGCCGAAACGCCCCGGACGTGAAGCGCTGACTTCCCATCCTTTTCCGTAAAGGTGGAAATCGTCTGGAGCATGCCGCTCATACCAGTCGATGATGCGGACGCGTTCTTTATATTGGTCTCGTTCATCATGCGTCGCCAACGCCTTGTTCGAGGCGACCAGCACGCAGAAAAGCGGCCGGAGCTCAGGTCCGGCGAGTGGCCACGCAGGGAGGGCGTTCGGATACGGCACGCGGACGAAGCGGGTGTCGTCGGAAAGGTCTTCATCCCAACCGAACCAGCGGTCGTAGTTAGATAGCACGGACCTATCCCGGTTGAGTGGGCGAATCAGCGGGTTTTCGTAAAGATACGTGTAAGCCTTCCCCGCAGGAGGGCGTCGTTGTGCGTTGATATGGAATTCGAAAGCCACGTTACGGCCGGCATTGACGTCCGGCGTGTTAAGCTCGATGCCTTCTGCCAGGAAACCTTCCCTGAGCTGCCCGTAGGGCAAAAAGAACTCCCCGTTGTTTCGCCCTTTCCCGGATACAAAGATTTCGTTATCCTTGAAATCAAGGCACCTGAGGCTGGCGTAGATCATGCCCGGAGGGCGCTCCTCACCGCATCGAGATACTCGTCCTTGTCATGTAGGTATCGTCCTGTCGAAAATTCCGGAGGGGGCGAAGCCAGCAGTTCCTTGGTCGGGGCGTGGGGCCGCTTGGCCGAATCCAAGGTCGAGAAGTAATCAAGAAACTTGAAATCTCCCCCTGACATGGAGAGCGAAGGGGCCAGCCATAGGTTGGGGATATCCAGCGCATCTGCGACGATGAGACCATGGAGCGACTGGCTCATGATGCGTTCGCAAGAGGCGATCTCCTGGATCACCTTCCAAGGCGAGTCCGCCGGGTCGATCACTTTGACGCCCGCCGGGCAGAGTCTCCGGAGCGACGAGACTTCGGAGACGTGCGGCACGATCCCCAAGAGACAGGTTTTTCTACCGACAGGCTTGAATACCCGATCAAGCAGGACCATCGGGTCGCCAAGAAAGACCCTTTCTTTCGATCGGATGTGTTCGCGGCTAAGCCGGCCTCGGACCGCTACGTATCTTGCCGAGACCGGGAAGGGAGCCTCAGGACTTCGCAGGAATCCGGAGCCAATCACCGTCGAGTCAGCGGTCGCTTTCTCCAAGATCGACCCCATCCCCAGGAAGTGAGGGCGGTTCCTGGCCGTCTGCAGGCGAACGGTCCGTCCAGAAATCAGTCCGAAAATGTCGGGGTTGATATCGTCGCCAAAATTAGGGGTCCCGACGTGCCAGAATATTCCGGGAGCCGAAGAAGGCCGGCACCTTGCGGTCAGATATCTCGTGAGCTTGATGAGCTTTTTCATCGTCCGGATGCCTTCCGAGACCACGCGTCCACCGCTCTGCGATACCAAAATCGCTTCCACTCTCTCGACAACTTGGCGCCCCACTGAGGGGTCTTTTTCTGGATCAGGCTGCCGCCGAGGTTGACGGAGACCTCCCTCAGGCTCGACGGCCACACGCTGAGCACACGGACACCGTGTACCCAGCGCATCTGGAGGAAAGTGTCGACCGGTCGGTCAAATCTTTCGGTCGCCGCTAACAATCGGCGGGCGGCCTCCTTGCCGACCACCTGGCCGACGGCACCCAAGGCGATGACTTCCGGACTGATGAGCTTCAAGTCGCCGTCCGTGGCGATCGCCGTCGGGGCGGCCTCCCTCTGCCGGAGGGGAAACCGGACATAGGCGTCTTCGATTCCGCATGACATGGCCAGCTGCACCGCCCGGGCAAATACGTCTGGCACGAAATCCAGGTCATCCTCAAGGATGAGCCCGGCCCGGGCTTCTCCTTCGACGATCATCTTCCAGCAGGCGCGGTGGCTATGAAAAGCTCCGAGCTCGCCTGGCCTAAGCTCGAAAGGGAAGCGAGGCTCGTGGAGTTCCTGCCGATATGCATCGCGCTGATTCTGGCCCAGTGCGGACCCGTCGACGGCGTCGATCACCGTGACGGAGCATGGAGCGTGGGCTGAAATCCACTCCACCTGAGGGGCGCGCAGGGTGGCTTTCCTAAGGTGAATGACATATCCGTGGAGGTCTTTCATTAGCGATAAGTCCTGCCAGAGTTACTGTTAATTAACCCATCCTGACGCACACTCAAGCAGATATGGCCCTGTTCCGACGGAGCAGCCCAAGCAGCCTCTTCGCCGCCAACGCCAGCCTGGAAAGAAACGGGATGTCCTCTTCGTGCCATAACGTTCGAATCATACCCAGCACGACCACTGCCCTGCGACGCGGATGAAGCAGGTGATACTTGATCCTATTCTGATGATACATCAAGGCGGCCTCGCGCGTGGCGGCTTTGACCTCGGCCGTCGTCCGCATGGACAATTCCACCGAGCGGAGTATGTCTTTGCGGATCTGTTGGGCGTCGCGATATGCGCCGCGCGCCTTACGTAGCTTCGCGAGCCACCCAGCGTTACCCGAGGAGGAAAAAGAGAGGCTGGCCGAATGCCGGCGCCAGCTGACCAAGACTTCAGGCAAAACCGCCGCCCCGCCGGCCAGCTGCCCGCGAACGACGCCAGGAGTGTCTTCCGATCCGCAACGGCGATCGAGCGGGCCGAATGCTCGCAGCATTTCCGCGCGATAAGCAGCGGTCGCGCCGATGAACCCGAACCCTTTCCACAGAGGGCCCGCGCCAAGCCGGCGGGTCTCGGCGCGACGGCGGGAACGCCACGGGTCACGGAGGATTGCACCCTTCTCGTCGATCGTACGGCAATTACCCGACAGCGCCTGACATTCGGGATGCTCCCGGAAAAACTCCAGCGTCCTGCTGACGCGGTCCGGCGCCATGATGTCATCGCCAGCGGCGGCGATGACGATATCGCCTCGCGCGGCTTCGACGGCACGGTTCCAGTTAGCCACCACTCCGAGGTTACGCTCGGGGTCCAGGATCCGCACGGGAAACGGCGCGTCCGAAGTCTCCAGCAGACGCCGGATCACGTCGAGCGTACCGTCCCGGGAACAGTCATCCGCAATGACGAGTTCGAAATCCTTGCCATCTTGGCCGAGGATTGAACGCAAGGCGTCTTCGACGAATTGCTCCTGATCGTAGGCGATCAGGACGACAGTGGCCGAGGGAGGCCTCATGGGGCGGAGAGGGAGGCTGCAATCACGCACGCGACCTGTTCGTCGGTCATCACCGGGCTGACCGGCAGAGAGACGACTTCGCGATGGAGGGCTTCGGTGAGCGGCAGCTTCAGATGGCCGAGCAACTGCGCGTAGGCCTGCTGATGGTGCGGAGCGATCGGATAATGGATGGCGGTGTGCACGCCGCGGTCGAGCAGGCGCTGCTGGAAGGCGGCGCGGTCGGGGACGCGGACGACGAAGAGGTGCCAGACGTGGGAATCTTGGCCGGTGCGGACGGACGGCAGATGGACGTAGGGATGCTTTATCTCGCGGAGATAGCGCGCGGCGATCTCCCGGCGGCGGGCGTTATCGGCGTCGATGTACTTGAGCTTCACGCGGAGCAAGGCGGCCTGCAGTTCGTCCAGCCGGTCGTTGGGGCCCTGGACGAGATTCTTGTATTTCTCGTGCGAGCCATAGTTACGAAGGGCACGGACGATGGCGGCGAGTTTCGCATCCTTGCAGGTCAGTGCGCCAGCGTCACCGAGGGCGCCGAGGTTCTTGCCGGGATAGAAACTGAACGCAGCGGCATCGCCCCAGGCACCGGCTTTGACGCCGTCGATCTGGGCGCCGTGCGACTGGGCCGCATCCTCGAGCAGCAGGAGCCCTCGCTCACGGCAGAGCTTCGAGATAGCCTGCATGTCCGCTAGCTGCCCGTAAAGATGCACCGCCAGGACCGCCTTGACATCCGGTGTCAGCGCGGCGGCAAGTTTCGCCGCGCCAAGGTTGCAGGTGTCCTCATCGGGCTCGACGAGCACCGGGCGGAGTCGGTTCTCCGTGATGGCGAGGATCGAGGCGATGTAGGTGTTGGCCGGGACCGCGACCGCGTCGCCGTCCTTGAGCAGGCCAAGTTCCTTCCAGCCTCGGAGGGCGAGGATCAGCGCCGAGAGCCCGTCGGACGTGCCAACGCAATGGGGCGAGCCGACCCAGGCGCCGAACTCGGACTCGAAAGCCTTCACCTCTTCGCCGAGGACATACCAACCCGAGTCGATGACGCGGGCCGCAGCGGCCTTCAGTTCAGCGGCATGCCGGGCATTGATGGTCTTAAGGTCTAGGAACGGGACGTTCATGTCAGAGAGCGCGGACGATGCGGGCGGGATTACCCACGACGAGGGTGCGCGGCGGGACGTCCTTGGTGACGACCGCGCCGGCGCCGACCATGGCGCCTTCGCCGATGGTGAGTCCGGGCAGGATGGTCGCATTCGCGCCGATGGACGCGCCTTTCTTGACCAGGGTCGGGAGCAGCGTGGCCGCGGCATTGCGGGAGCGCGGCTCACGGTCGTTGGTGAACGTCGCGTTCGGGCCGACGAAGACATCGTCCTCAAGCGTCACGCCATCCCAGAGCTGGACGCCGCACTTGACCGTGACGCGGTCGCCTACGACGACCTTGTTCTCGATGAAGCAATGGGAGCAGATGTTGCCGTCGCGGCCGATGACGGCTCCGGGCAGGATCACCACGTATTGCCAGACCCGGGTGCCTTCCCCGATCTGTTTCGATTGCACGTCAGAACTAGGATGAATGGACATGGCGGATGAATTGGTCGCGGTCACGGATGTAGTCGGCCTCGTCGTATTCGGCGTCGGCGAAGACCATCAGCAC